>DASUPX010000280.1:0-11459 GCA_036280905.1 Rubrobacter sp.
CGAGACCAAGTATATATTCGTGACGGGCGGCGTCGTTTCGTCGATCGGCAAGGGGACGAGCGCGGCGGCCCTTGGCATGCTGCTTAAGCGCCGCGGCTACAGGGTGGTGCTGCAGAAGTTCGACCCCTACATCAACGTGGACCCCGGGACGATGAACCCCTACCAGCACGGCGAGGTCTTCGTCACCGAGGACGGGGCCGAGACGGACCTGGATCTCGGCCACTACGAGCGGTTTTTGGATGAGAACCTTGGCAAGCTCTCCAACGTTACGACGGGGAGCGTGTACTGGGAGGTCATAGCCCGCGAGCGGCGGGGGGACTACCTCGGGGCCACCGTGCAGGTCATCCCGCACATTACCAACGAGATCAAGAACCGCATAGGACGCCTCGGGCAGGACAAGGACATCGTCATAACAGAGATCGGCGGCACGGTCGGCGATATCGAGAGCCTGCCTTTCCTGGAGGCAATCAGGCAGTTCAGAAACGACGTTGGCCGCAAGAACGTGCTCTACGTCCACGTCTCATACGTGCCCTACATCGAGGCCGCAGGAGAACTCAAGACCAAGCCGACCCAGCACTCGGCCCAGAGACTGCGCGAGATCGGCATAAGCCCCGACGTCCTGATCTGCCGCGCCGACAGGCCCATCAGCGAGGACATCAGGAGAAAGATAGCGCTCTTCGCAGATACCGAGCTGGACTCGGTCATAGCGGCGGAAGACGCCCCCAACCTCTACGCTATCCCCCTGAGCCTGCACGAGGAGGGCCTTGACGACCTGGTGATCGAGAAGCTTGGCCTCGACGCTCCCAACGCCGACCTGGAGGAGTGGCGACGCCTGGTCTCGCGCATGCTCGAGGCGCGCCGAACGGTCAAAGTGGCAATTATCGGCAAGTACATCAAGCTTCAGGACGCCTACCTCTCGGTGGTTGAGGCCCTGGCCCACGCCGGTGGGTCCCACGACCTGAAGGTGGAGCTTGACTGGGTCGACTCCGAGCAACTGGTCGATCGGGAATCGACCGAACAACGGCTCGCCGGCGTAGACGGGGTGCTTGTGCTGCCTGGCTTCGGCCACAGGGGTGCTGAGGGCAAGATCGAGGCAGCCCGCTACGCCAGGGAGACAGGCACCCCCTACCTGGGCCTCTGCCTGGGGATGCAGATAGAGGTGATCGAGTTCGCCCGCAACGCGGCGGGGCTCGAGATGGCCAACTCCACCGAGTTCGAGCAGGATACACCCCACCCGGTGATAGACATCATGCCAGACCAGGTGGGGGTGGAGATGGGCGGTACGATGCGCCTGGGCCACTGGCCCTGCCAGATAGTGCCGGGCACCCTGGCCGAGGAGGTCTACGGCACCGAGCTGGTCGGCGAACGACACCGCCACCGCTACGAGGTGAACAATGCCTACAGGGACGCCCTCGAGAACGCCGGGATGGTCTTCTCAGGCACCTCCCCGGACGGCAGGCTGGTGGAGATTGCAGAGATAGCGGACCACCTGTTCTTTATAGGGAGCCAGTTCCACCCGGAGTTCAAGAGCCGTCCCCTGCGCCCACACCCGCTGTTCTCCGGCTTCGTCGGGGCCTGCAAGGCGGCTTCCGACGAGCCGGTCGACGACACGGTTGTCGTGCCCGAGGAGAGGGCGGCCCGCTGAGCGAAACACCCCAGGCGCGCGGGCTGCTCGGCACCGGGCCGATGCCAGCGGCCGTGCGTCCTACCCCCGACCCTTCTGGCACCGTCGCCATCCGCTCCGCCGGCCTCGTGGAGTTCAGGGCGAAGCTCGGTTACCGGAGCGCGGATGAGGTACCACGTGGGCCCACGCTGGGAGCCCCGCCCTCCGGCGCGCGCCTCTCCGTCGTTGAGACGGATGATGGGGCGACGCGTGAGATACTGGGCGAGATCCTGGCCCTCTCCGAAGCCGACCTCGGCAGAGCCCTTGAGGGCGTGTTGCGCTCCCTGACCATCGCCGCGGCGCTGACAGACGCCGTTCTCGAGACCAGCGCCGCCCGTGTGGTGCCGGTCCGTACCGCGCCCGCCGGGCCGCTTCAAACGCTCGCGCTCGACGTTTTGGAGGCGGGCTTCCGGGTGCGCTTCGCCCCGACGTGGACACCGCTGTCTGAAGGCGAACTCGGCCTGGGTGTCGGGAACGACGAAGGGAACCTCAGGGCCATCTTCGGGGCCCATCTCCCCTGGAGCATGGTTGGGACCGGGGTGGCCCCCGGTGGCAGCACCGCGCAATACTTCGGTGAGGAGGAACTATGAGGATCGGGGTGCCGAGGGAGAGGACCCCGGGGGAGAGCAGGGTCGCCCTGGCCCCCCACGCGGTCTACGAGTTGACCCGCGTTGGCCACAGGGTCTTTATCGAAGCTGGAGCGGGGGAGGCCTCGAGCCTCCCCGATGAAGCGTACGATCAGGCGGGCGGGCGCATCGTGGACGACCCGGCCAGGCTCTACGGCGACTCGGAGATTGTGGTCAAGGTCTACGGGCCCCTGGAGGAGGAGTTCGCGTACCTGAGGGAGGGCCTCGTCCTCGTCTCTTTCCTCTCTCTGCCGGTGAACCCCGGCCTGATGGACGCCCTGCTCGACTCCCGTTGCGTGGCCTTCGCCATGGAGACCATCCGTGACGAACGCGGGGGCCTCCCGGTGCTCACGCCGATGAGCGAGATCGCCGGCCGCCTTACCCCGCAGATAGGCGCCCACTACCTGCAGCGCCCCGCGGGGGGGCGCGGCATCCTGCTCGGCGGCTCGACCGGCGTGAGGCCGGGGCGCGTGGTCATCCTGGGGTGCGGCATCGTGGGCTCGGGCGCCGCAAGGGTGGCGAGCGGCCTTGGGGCCTCCGTGGTGGTCATAGATAGGGACCTGGATCGCCTCCGCCGCCTGGAGCAGTTCCGCCTGCCCAACGTGACCACGCTGGCGTCGAGCAGCCTCGGCATCAGGGACGCCGTTCTGCGCTCGGATCTGCTCATAGGGGCCGTGCATGTGGTCGGTGCCCGCACGCCCGCCCTGGTGGCCCGCGATACAGTCTCCGAGATGAGGGACGGGAGCGTGATCGTGGACGTGGACGTGGACTACGGTGGGTGCGTAGAGACCTCCCGCCCGACCACCCTGTCCGACCCGACCTTCGTGGAGTATGGCGTGACCCACTACTGCGTGAAGAACGTGCCAGCCGCCGTGCCCGTTACGGCCACGCGGGCCCTGAGCAACGCCCTGCTGCCGCTCATGCGGCGTCTGGCAGGCGTTGGCCTGCCAGACGCCCTCGCCGCCGACGAGGGCCTGGCGCGCGGGGTAGTCGTGGCCGAGGGCCGGGTCGTCGACGCCGTGCTGGCACGCGCGACGGGCACGGAGCACAACCGGCTCTCCTCTGTCTTGCCGCTCAACTCGGAGGCCAGGTGACCTTCGAGCCCCAGGGACGCTCGCTCGCGGACTTCACGGTCGAGCTCGACGTCTACTCGGGCCCCTACGAGTGGCTTCTGGCCCTCATCCTCAAGGACGAGCTGGAGATCTTCGAGATACCCCTGCGCGAGCTGGTCGAGTCCTACGTCGGCGCGAGGGAGCGGGACCCCGCCGGGGGCGGCCTGGAGCGCGACACGGACTTTGCCGGCTCGGCCTCGGCCCTCGTGCTGCTCAAGAGCCGTACGCTCTCCCCAGCCCTCGACCCCGACGCCGAGGGTGACGAGGACGAGACCCTCTCGCCGCAGGAGCTTGCCGAGAGGCTCACGGAGTACCTCAAGATCCGTCGCGCCGCCGAACACCTGCGCGCACGCTTCGCGGCGAACGCGGGCCACCACCCCTCTTCCCACACCCTGCCGCCGAGACCGGGCCGCCTGCGGATAAGGCCGGATCGGGTCTCGCTGGCCGCGCGCCGGGCTTTCTCGCGGCTCATCGACCCGCCGGTCAGGCACCTCGGCCCGATCACCGTGACCCTGCAGGAGCTGGCCGGCATGATCCGCACGGCCCTCGTTACCGGCCCTATCTCCTACGAGGTGCTGACCCGCAGGATGGACCGCCTGAACAGGGCCGTCGCCTTCGCAGCTGCCCTCTCGCTCGCCCAGGAAGGTGCCCTTACCCTCACCCAGACCGAGCCGCTTGGCCCGCTCATCCTGGAGCCCACCGCCCTCGAGCCCACAGCAATGGAGCCGTCCGCATGAGCGAAGGGCCGAGGGCGGAGCACATGATCGAGGCCGTACTGCTGGTGAGCGCCGCACCTGTTGGCACCTCCGACCTGAGCTCGGCCACGGGCCTGCCGAAGCCGGAGCTGGAGAGCGCCCTTGCGTCCCTGCAGGAGCGCTACTCCCCTGAGACCTCGGGCATCGTGCTCAGGAACGTGGCTGGCGGCTACCAGCTCACGACAAACCCGGGCTGCGCCGCCGCCGTGGAGCGCTTCCGCGAGGAGTCCCGCCCCACCCCGCTCTCCAACGCGGCCCACGAGGTGCTGGCCTGCGCGCTCTACCTCGGACCGCTGTCGCGGGGTGCTATCTCGCGCGTACGCGGGGTGAACTCGGACGCCGTGGTCCGTAACCTCCTGGAGCGCGGACTCCTAGTCGAGGTTGGCACAGACCGCGAGGCCCCCGGCTCGCCGGCCCTCCTCGGCGTGACGGACGAGTTCCTGGCGGCCACGGGGAGCTCCACGTCCGATGATTTCCCGCCCCTGGCCTCCCTGGTCAGCCCGGAAGAGCTCTCCCGGGTTCGCGACCGCCTGGCCTCAGCGTCGGCTCCCCCGGAGGATGCCGGAGAATCGACGTAGTGCGCCTTCAGGCGTTCCTCGCCAGGGCGGGGGCCTCACCCTCGCGCCGCAAGGCGGAGGCACCTATCCTCGCCGGCCGCGTTGCGGTGAACGGCGAGACGGCCAGCCTTGGCACCAGGGTGACGCCGCAAGATGAGGTCACCCTGGACGGCAGCCCCGTCCGTCTCCCGGAGACCCACATCTACCTCGCGCTGAACAAGCCCCCCGGCGTTCTCACGACCATGAGCGACGACCGCGGCCGAGACACCGTGGCCGGCCTTATGCCCGAGGTACCCGGCCTGGTTCCAGCCGGGCGCCTGGACATGGACACGACGGGCCTGCTCCTCCTCACCAACGACGGCAACCTCGCGCACCGCATTACCCACCCCTCCTCCGAGATCGAGAAACAGTACCGCCTGACCCTTCAAAACCCGGCCCCAGACCCCGCCCTCGCCGCCCTCGCCGCCGGCCCGACCCTCGAGGATGGCAAGATGCACCCCCCCGTGCTATCCACCCCCCGGCGTACCCGTGGCACCACCACCCTCGACCTGACCATCCACGAGGGCCGTAACCGCATAATACGCAGGGCCTGCGAGGCGGTTGGCCTTCGCCTCCTCTCCCTGCACCGAACCAGGGTTGGCCCGGTGACCCTCGGCAACCTTCCCGAGGGCCGCTACCGGCGGCTCACGCCGAAGGAGCTGGAGGCATTGCGTTGAATCGGGTCGTAGGCGTCCCTGGCGTGGATTTTTCCGTCGAGGACGTCAGGGGCACGTTTCCCGAGGAGTTGGAGATCACACCCCTCCACCGGCCCCCCGAGGCAACCATCCATGTCCCCGGCTCCAAGAGCGTCACCAACAGGGCCCTCCTCGTAGCCGCCCTGGCGGAAGGACCGTCCAGGATCACGAACTCCCTCTTCTCCGACGACTCGTACTGGCTGATGGACGCGCTCGTGAACCTTGGCTTCGGCCTCTGCGCCGACCGCGAGAGGGGGGAGGTGAGGGTGGAAGGACTTGGCGGCCGGATACCCGCCTCCGACCTGGACATCTTCGTCGGCAACGCCGGCACGGTGGCCCGCTTCTTGCCGCCGGCGCTGGCCCTCGGCCCTGGCCCCTACACCGTGGACGGCGTACAGAGGATGCGGGAACGGCCCATATCCGACCTGGTAGAAGGGATGCGCCGCCTCGGGGCCGCGGTTGACTACGCCGGCGAACCGGAGAGATACCCGCTCAAGGTGCACGGCGGCGGCATCGAGGGCGGGACGGCGCACATCCCAGGGACCAGAAGCAGCCAGTTCGCGAGCGGCCTCTTGATGGCGGCTCCCTACGCCAGGACCCCCGTTACCCTCAGGGTCGACGGGAGAGAGCAGTGGCCCTACATAGGCATTACGGTCTCTGTCATGCGCTCCTTCGGCGTCGATGTAACCGAGGCCCCCGACCTCTTCTCCGTCCAACCGGCAAAGTACAGACCCCGCAACTACGCGGTCGAGCCGGACGCCTCGGCGGCCTCCTACTTCCTGGCCGCGGCGGCGGTCACCGGCGGAACCGTTGAAGTCCCCGGCCTGGGCTCCACTTCCACCCAGGGAGACCTGCGCTTCGCAGAAGTCCTCCAGAAGATGGGCTGCGACCTCCATATGACCCCCGACTCCATCCGCATACAGGGCCCGGCCCGCCTGCAGGGTGTGGACGTCGACATGAACGCCTTCTCCGACACCATGATGACCCTGGCCGCCATCGCCCCCTTCGCCTCCGGCCCAACCACCATAAGAAACGTATCCCACACCCGACACCAGGAAACCGACCGCCTCTCCGCCGTCGCCACCGAACTCGGCCGCCTCGGCATAAGAACAGACCAGACCTCCTCCTCTATCCGCATAATACCCCAAACTCCACGGCCTGCCGTGGTACGGACTTACGGCGATCACAGGATGGCCATGGCGTTTGCTGTCACGGGGCTTGTAGCGCCAGGGATCTCGATCCGGGACCCTGGGTGTGTTACCAAGACGTTCCCGGATTTTTTCCGGCGGTTGGAAGAACTTCGGTAGGACGCGGGCTTTCGGATATACTCCCGGTACCGATGGGAGGCATTCTCGTAACAATAGACGGGCCTGCCGGGAGCGGGAAGAGCTCGGTCGCGCGGGCGGTCGCGGACCGCCTCGGGGTCGTGAACCTCAACACGGGCGCCGCATACAGGGCGGCGGCCCTGCTTGCCCTGCGTGAGAACGTCGACCTCGAGGACGGGCCGGGGCTCGCGCGCCTCGCCGGCAGGGTCGAGCTGGACCCGGAGGGCGCGAGCATCGACGGGGCGATGGTAGCCGAGCCGGACCTGAGGACCCCCGAGGTCTCGGCCGCCGCCTCCCGGGTGTCGGCGCACGGGCAGTTAAGGGAGGTGTTGCTCCCCGTGCAGCGGGCAGCCGCCCAGAAGGCCAGGGAGCGTGGTGGGGCCGTCGTGGAGGGCCGGGATATCGGGACCGTCGTCCTCCCTGACGCTGAGCTAAAGGTTTATCTGTCGGCCGCGCCCGAGGAGCGGGCCTGGCGCCGGGCGACGCAGACGGGCAGGGAGGACGAGTTGGAACGCATCAGGGCCGCCATCGCCAGGCGCGACCGCCAGGACTCCGAGCGGGAGGTCTCACCGCTGAGGCCAGCCGAGGGCGCCGTGGTGCTTGACACCACCTCCCTCAGCCTCGAAGAGGTGATCTCCGAGGTCTTGCGGCTCGCCGGGGAGCGGGAAGGGTGAGCGGGGCGTTGCGGCTGTTCAGGGGCAGGCAAAAGCCGGGTGAGATGACCCCCCGCTACCGGCTCTTTCGGTGGTCCATGATCCGGCTCTGCCGCCTGCTCTTCGGATATACCTTGCACGGCGAAGAGCGGGTTCCCCCCGAAGGCCCCCTGGTTATTGCCTCGAACCACGGCCAGTACCTTGATCCCGTGCTGGTCTGCGTGGCCGTGCCCCGGCGGGTGCAGTGGATGGGCAAGAAGCAGCTCTTCGTCTTCCCGTTCAAGACGTTCTTCCACTTCATAGGGACATTCCCCGTGGACCGCGAGGGTGGGGGAAGGGGCGCGATACGTGCTGCGCTCGCGTTTCTGGGCGAGGGCTGGGCCCTTGGGATCTTTCCGGAGGGTACCCACAGGGGCGATGAGGGATCCAAGGACGCAAAGAGCGGGGTCGTCGTGCTCGCCTCGCGTGGTAAAGCCCCCGTGCTGCCCGTCTACGTCGGTCGGCTGCCTGGGATAACCGGCAGGCTACGCGGGGGGCGGCTGCACGTCTACATCGGGGAGCCCATACGGCTGGATCCGGCGCTCAGGGGCGGGGCTGCCTACCGGGCGCAGGCCGAGGAGATAATGCAAACCATCTACGCGCTGCCCAGGGCCGCAGAGGCGGGTTCCTTATGAAAAGACTTCCCGTGGTCGCCGTCGTCGGGGCGCCAAACGTCGGCAAGAGCTCGCTTGTGAACAGGATCCTGCGCCGCCGCGGCCGCGTGGTCTCCGAGCAGCCGGGAACCACGCGCGACAGGTCCTACAGCCGGGCCGAATGGGCCGGCCGCGACTTCATTCTGGTCGACACCGGGGGGATGGAGCCGGGGGCCAGGGTGGGCCTCGAGGCCCTCGTGACGCTGCAGGCGAGGGTCGCCGTCGAGGAGGCCGACGTCGTGCTCCACCTCACCGACGCCAGGCTCGGACCAACAGAGGCCGACGGTGCTATCGCCCGCGAGCTGAGGCGTGCCAGGGGCAAGTCCGTGCTCGCCGTCAACAAGCTGGACAACCCCGCCGACGACTCCGAGCGCCACAGGTTCTACTCCCTTGGCGAGGGCGAGCCGCACGCCATCTCCGCCATCCACGGCCTCGGCGTAGGAGACCTGCTCGACGTGGTCGTCTCCATGTTGCCCGAGTACGAGCCGGAAGATGTGCAGGAGCTTCCTAGGTTGGCAATCGTGGGCAGGCCCAACGTCGGCAAGAGCACCCTCCTGAACCGGCTTCTGGGCGCGGAGCGGGCCGTGGTCTCTGAGGAGGCCGGCACCACCACCGACGCCGTGGCCGGGGAGATCGAGATACCACTCGATGGCGGCCTGGAGCGTTACGTCCTGCTCGACACCGCCGGCGTCAGCAAGGGGGCGAGGCGTGCGCAGGGTGTGCCCTACTACTCCTCGCTCCGGACCTCCGAGGCCATCCGGCGCTCCGACGTCTCACTGCTCCTGGTCGACGCCGTAGACGGCATCGTGGCCGGGGACCTCAGGATCGCGCGCGAGATAGAGGAGGCCGGCTCCTCGTGCGGGGTGGTGGTGAACAAGCGGGACCTCGTACCTCCCGAGAGGCTACAGGAGGTGGAGGGACTGATCTCGGCCCGTCTTACAGACCTGAAGCCCAGGACCGTGCGGATCTCCGCCCTGACCGGCGCCGGCGTCGACGCGGTCTTGCCCTTCGCGGCTGCCGTGGGGCGGGCGTACCGGCTCAGGGTGCCCACTCACGAGGTTGCCGAGTTCGTGGGCGAGGTAGTTGCGCGCAATGCGCCGCCCAAAGGGGTGAAGATCCGCTACGCTACCCAGACCGGGGGGTCCCCTCCGAGGTTCACCCTCTTCGCCAACAGACCAAAAGACCTCCCCGAGAACTACCTGCGCTACGTAGAGAACGCCCTGAGGGAGCGCTACGACCTGTGGGGCGTCAGCGTGAGGATAAAGGTCAAGAGCAGCAGGTAGGACCACATAAATGCTCTCAAGCTAAGATTGCACTTGAGGTTCAGGGCGGGTTATACTCCTTGCATGGAAGATTCGGGGGTGCTCCGGGGTTTCGACTGGGAGGAAGCGGAGGACATTACCGCGCTCTCGGAAGAGGAACTCGGGGACCTATTGCAGGATCTGATCGGGGAGGAGAGGACCGTAAGCTACAGGCGCCGCGTTCTGCAGAGCAGGATAGATCTCATCAGGGCCGAGCTTGCAGGCCGCGACCGTGACCCGGCCATGCCCGCGCTCGCGCCCGAAGAATTGGCCCGGGTTCTGCTCGGGAACCCGATCGGAAACTCGCTCGGGGATACATACCCCGAGGAGCGGCCATGAGGACGTGTCCCGAGTGCGGGTCCGACGTAGCTCCCGGGGTCAGGTTCTGCTCCGAGTGCGGCAGCAGGTTGGAGGTCGGGCAGAGCACGGTCTCCTACGCCCCGAGCTTCGGTGAGGAGGTGGAGCCCACCTCCGGGGGAGCCGACGGGGCAGCCCTGATCGAGATGGATCAGGTGGAGGGCACGGCGGGCCGCAGGATGCACGATCTGGGAGACCAGGTCGTAACCGTCGGACGCGGGCAGGAGAGCGACATCTTTTTGGACGACGTCACCGTATCGAGAAGGCACGCTGAGATCGTGCAAGGCGGCGCAGGCTACAGGATACGCGACGTCGGCAGCCTGAACGGGACCTACGTCAACCGCGTTCGCGTTGACGCCGTCGACCTTAGAAATGGGGACGAGATACAGGTCGGCAAGTACCGCTTCAGGTTCGTGTTCTCCTAGTACAGCGACAACCACTGACGATGGGAGGCAGAGGGTGGAGAACGACGGCAGCATGGACAATAGGATGGATGAGGACTTCGGGCCCCCTGGCGAGAGGTATAGTCAGACCAAGGACAGCTTCACCATAGGTGAGGTCGTCGAGCGCCTGAAGCCCGAGTTCCCAAGCCTCTCGGTCAGCAAGATCCGGTACCTCGAACGGCGGCGTCTGATCAACCTGAGCCGAACGCGCGGCGGCTACCGGCTTTTCTCCTCACAAGACATCGAGCTGCTGCGCTACATCCTCACCCTGCAGGACAAAGAGTACCTCCCCCTGAAGGTGATCAAGAAGCGTATCGAGGGCGGCGCGGCCTTCGCCGGGGGCGACTCGGCCGGCGACCTCTCGCGCGTGCTGGAGGACAGGACCTACACCCGCGAGGAGCTCGCCGATACCCTCGAGACCGAGATCCGTTTCGTAGAAGAGCTTATTAGCGTCGGCGTGATAGGCCGAAGCGGCGAGCTGACCCAGCGCGACGCTGAGATAGCGCGCATGGCCCTCGAGATGGCGAAGTACTCCATCCAACCCCGACATTTGCGTGGCATCATGGCCGCCGTGGACCGCGAGGCAGCCCTCTTCAAGCAGGTGGTGAACCCTGAGCTGAGGAGTGGCGACGACGGCCGTGTGGGGGAGGCCATGACCAAGGCCCGCCACCTCGCCTCGGTCGACTCCCGCATGAAAGAGCTGATGATGGCAAACGTTATAGACACTTTCGCCCCGTGAGGGACCCGGCGCTGGCCAACGCCGCCAGGGAGATCGAAGCCCACATCCGCACGGTACCGGACTTCCCACGCGCCGGCGTCTCCTTCAAGGACATCACGACCCTGATCGAGGACGGACGCGCCCTGCATACCGCCGTCGACGCCCTGGCCGCGGCCACCGAGGGCATCGAATACGACCGCATCCTCTCCGCCGAGGCCCGCGGCTTCGTTTTCGGCACCGCCCTGGCCTACCGCGCCAAGAAAGGCCTCATCCTCGCCCGCAAACCAAACAAGCTGCCGCGGGATACCATCTCGGCCACCTACGAGCTGGAGTACGGCACGGATGCCCTCGAAGCCCATACCGACTCCATCCCGGAGGGAACCCGCGTCCTCGTGGCCGACGATCTCCTGGCTACCGGCGGCACAGCCCGCGCCATGTGCCAGCTTGTCGAGAACGCCGGCGGCACCGTCGCTGGCGTCGCCTTCCTCATAGAACTCGCCTACCTCTCCGGCCGCGACCAGCT
>DASUPX010000281.1:0-2702 GCA_036280905.1 Rubrobacter sp.
GTGCCAGAGCTTCGATTTCAGACGCCCCGGCATTGAGACGCTGACGGATAAGCTCGCGGAGATAGCCTCGGCCGAGGGTATCGAGGTCGAGCCCGAGGCCCTGACCGTCATCGCGCGGGAGGGGAGGGGCTCGTTTCGGGATGCGGAGGGGCTTCTGGATCAGCTCTCGTCTTTTTCGGAGGGTGAGATCTCGGCCTCCATGGTGCGCGAGTTGCTCGGCGGGGTGGGGCCGGAGGCCCTGATCGAGACCACCTACGCCCTCTCCGAACGCAGGGCTGCCGACGCCCTGCTGGTGGTTGACCGCCTGACGGGGGAGGGCAAGGACCTCGGCCAGTTCGTCGTCGAGCTCCTAGCCCACCTGCGCAACCTGATGCTTCTACCGCACGCCCCCGAAGTGGCGCTCGCGGGGGTCGGGGCCGAGGAGCGGGCCCCGCTCGAGGAGCAGGCCAACGCTATTCCGACGGCCGAGGTGGTACGCCTGGTCGACGCCCTTGGCGACGCACTTAGCCGCGTACGCCGCGGCGGAGACCCGAAGCTGGAGCTCGAGCTCACCTTCCTGAAGCTCACCCGCGACTACACGGAACCGAACCTGGACGCCCTGCTCGGCCGCCTTGAAACGCTCGAGAAGGCCCTGGAGAACGGAGACCCCGTTCCCGTCTCCCGGCCGACGGTGGAAGCGGTGGAAGCTCCTCCTGAGACCCCTCGCGAGAGGCCGCGACCCGTAGAGCGAGAGCCCGAGCAGGAGGTCCCCGAGCCGGAAGAGCCGCCTCGTGAGGAACCCGTCCGGTCAGAGCCCGACGGCGGGAATGAGCCCGGGATCGACCTCGCCTCGGGGTGGGTTGGGATCATGGACGAGCTCAAGCGCCGCAGGCAGGCGCTCACGGCCGCCGTCTACGGTGAGGCGCGGGTCGAAGGCTTCGACGGTCGGGTACTGCGGCTGGTCTACCCCGAAGAGCAAAGCTTCCACGTCGGGATGGCGAGGGACCGAACCCACACCGACAAGCTCCTCTCGGTACTCGAAGAGCGACTCGGTTCCAGACCACATCTGGAGGTCAGGGCCGCGGGGGGGGAAACGGCGGCCCCCGTCGCCTCAGAACCACCTCCCCCCGCGGTGGAGCCATCCGACCCCGGGCCAGCCCCCGAGCCGGTACCAGATTTCGGAGAGGCTCCTCCCGAGACGGGCCGTCCGGACGAGGTCTCCGGGGCACAGGACCGCGGTCCGGCGCCGCGGGCAACGGCGGATGGCGGCGTGATCCAGAACGAGCTCGAGGTCTTCGAGATAGCACGCGAGCTGGAGAGTTAGGCCACGGGAGGATCAGGGACCACCCGGTCGTGTGCCCGGATTCCTACCCCATGATCCTGGTTCAGCGCTGTCTGGCGCCGAAGTCGGCCGTGTACATGCTTGTGCCCTCGCGGCCCTTCCAGTTACCCACGAAGACACCGATGCCTATCTGACGAAGTCGAGGGTCGAGGATGTTACGACGGTGACCGTCGCTACGCATCCAGGCGCGCATTATGCGGCTGGGGCTACCGTCGGATCCTGAACCGTATGCTATGTTTTCGGCCAGCGTAGAGTAGCTGGTGTAGCCGAAACTCTCGATGCGTTCCGAGAAGTCTTCGTTGCGGCCCATGGTATCGTGCGAGAAGTAGTCGCGCTTGACCATGTCCTCCGAGTGATGCCGTGCCGCCTTCTGCAACGCCGGATGCAGGCAGAACCTCGGTAGATCTTGCCGCCCGCGGATTGCGTTGTGCCGCTTAAAGGTCTCCCTCTCTTTTGCGGACAGATAGATGCTTCCCCCGCCGCACGTGGCAACCTCACCCCCCGCCGTTGCCGCTTCACCTTGCTGGCCACAGATCAGCACCATAGAAGCGACCGCGAGAAACAAGGACATAGCCACGACAACGAGGTGTTTGCCGGCATGGCCGTCGCTTGGAGCAAGATTCGGGATGCCAGCGGCCCCATCGGGCGCGGCACTACCCACGGTGGGTGGCATGACAGAACTCATGGAGAAGCCCCCTTTCGGTAGCCCGGCGACCTCTGCCCGGAGGCCCGTGGCTTTGCGTCCCCGCCTCGCGACGGGTTTGCCTTTTCGTTGATGGCTACGTACCACACTAATGTGTCTGCTCGCGCCGAAAGATACGTCCTGACCCGAACCTTCTCCGTCCACGGAAAATGCCGGGAAGACAGAGAGCAGCACCGGGTCAGCGGGGTCCAGGAACGTTTACGAGGTAGGGTGGAGCGGGCCAGTAGGCTCAAAAATACCGGCCGGGCGGTTGCGGAACCTCCGTCCGTGTCATACTGCCGGTATGGACTCCCACGATCGCACTACGGACCTCGACTTCGAGATCCTCGACCTGCTGCGTCACGGCCCGAGGAGCGCTTACCGGCTGGCCGGCACGCTCTCTCACAAGGGGGAGATAGTCGACACCGAGACCGTGCGCTCGCGTCTCGTTACGCTGGCGTCGCGTAGCCTCGTCGTTGGCACGCCCTCCGGCCTGGCGGACGACCCGGAGGTGCCAAGGGCCGACCCGTGGAGGATAACCGGGGAGGGCCGACGTCTCGTGGAGCCGGAGGAAGGGGTGGCGAGCGCCCCCTACAGTCGGGAGGTCGGTGGGGGGGATGGTGGCGGCCGCGACGCCGGTTTCTGGGTTCTGGTGGTGATCGCCCTCGTGACGGCGGTGTGCGCCGCGTACGCGCTCCT
>DASUPX010000282.1:0-9853 GCA_036280905.1 Rubrobacter sp.
GACGCCCCAGATCTTACCCTCGTACTCGTTTGACTTCACGTTGCCCGGGATGAACTCATCCTGAAGCTCCGCGGTAAAACGGTCTGAGAGGTCCAGAAGCCAGCCGTTGGCGGCGAGCTGGGCGGCCCAGATCACATCCCCCGCAATGACGTCTATGTCGCTCTTTCCGGACTGCAACTCGGTGGTGAGCTTGTCGAGGTAGCTCCCGGTATCTGCGGGCATCTCGCGGTGCTCGACCTTGTACTTGCCCTTGTACCTGGCGTTGAAGTCTTTTAGAAGCTTCGGCAAGACGCCCGTCTCGTCGGGCCCCTCAGCGTAGATGACGGTGCCGCTACCCCCCTGTTCGGAACCGCCACAACCGGCCAGCCCGAGCGTACCCACGCCGGCAAGACCGGCACCACCAAGCGCCAGAAAGTCCCTGCGGCTGAGCTCACGCCCGGCCCGTGACGAAGATGCTGCATACCTCTCACCCATGTCTACCCCCTTATCCGAACGCGGAATCCCGAGTTTCGTCGCATCCTTCCCTGGGGGCAGTTTAACCTAACTCGCCCGACGGGCGCGGGACGTATCTTCTGGCACCTCGCATCGCGGTAGGGCGATACGAGGACCGGGAGACCGGCAACGCGCGAGCGTGAAGAGGGTCTGTCTTCTCGACCACCAGTGGATTCCCGCTTTCGCGGGAATGACGTTGCGGTGGGCGACCCGCCGCCGGAGGGTGCTTGGCTCCTCATGCGGGCCGCCTCTATCGCGTGAAGGGCAGCTTACCCTGCCTAGTCGCGGCTGGCGCGGCCGGTGAGTGACCAGTACGCAAGACCCCAGGCCGCGCCGAAAACCGCATGGTCCAGCACGGGGAGCAGAACCCTGGGGGTGCGCTGGGTCCACGGTGCCCTGTCTACCCCCGCGAGCGGCATCCAGCTAGCCCACCCGAAACCCCAGGCGAGAAGACCGAGCGCGGCACCCACGGCTGCTTCCTCCCCTGGTCCTCCACGCTCGCGGCGCAGGAGGCCGAAGACGCTTCCTGCGCCTGTTCCGTAGGCGAAGTGGGCCGCCGCGGTCAGAACACGCCTGCCTCCCGGTGATGAGCCTTCCAGGAGTTCGAGCTCACCCATGCGCTTGACCACCTGCATGGGTGCGGTCTCGAAGACGAGACCCGTTCTGCTAAGGGTTTCCCGCAGGGCCGTCAGGACTAGCGTCGCCGCTATCCCGCCAAGCCCCCCGGCCAGCGTCCTCTGCCTGGGATCCATGGTTGCCTCTCTCGTTGGTGGCCTGCTACGAGCGATTGTTTTCCCTAGGTTGCTCTACTGTTTGACCAGCTTGCGGCTCTTCTGGCGTATCTCCTCGAGCAGTTCCTCGAAAGAGTCTACGAACTTCGCGACGCCCTCCTTCTCCAGGGTCTGCGTCACGTCGTCGTAGTCCACGCCGGCCTCGGCCAGGAGGCGCGGGAGCCTTCTGGCGTCCTCGATACCCTCCTTCAAGGTCGGGCGGATCTCGCCGTGGTCCATCGTCGCTTCGAGCGTGGAGCCAGGCATGGTGTTCACCGTGTCCGGGCCGATCAGGTTATCCACGTAGATGGTATCCGGGTAGTCCGGGTTTTTGGTCGAGGTGGAGGCCCAGAGGGGGCGCTGCTTGTTGGCTCCCTTGGACTCCAGGAAGGTCCAGTCATCCCCGGAGAAGATCTCCTCGAACGCCTCGTAAGCGAGCTTGGCGTTGGCTATGGCGAGCCGGCCCTGCAGATCCGGCCTCCCTACCTCTTCGAGCCGCCCGTCCGCCTCGGAGTCCACGCGCGAGACGAAGAAGCTGGCCACGCTCGCCACCCCGGAGGGGTCTCCGCCCTCGGCCACCAGACGCTGCAGGCCCCTGATGTAGGCGCGGGCGACGGCCTTGTAGCGCTCCAGGGAGAAGATCAGGGTGACGTTGACGCTCTTGCCGTTGCGGATGACCTCCTCGATGGCCGCGAGCCCCGGCTGCGTGGCCGGTATCTTTACAAGCAGGTTCGGCCGGTCGACCAGATCGTGCAACATGAGCGCCTCGTCCACGGTCCTCGGGGCGTCGTACCCGATATCCGGGGATACCTCGAGAGAGACGTAGCCGTCCTTTTTGGCCGTGCGCTCGTAGACGGGGGCCAGTATGTCGCAGGCATCCTGGATATCCCTGACGGCTAGCTCCCAGAAAATCTCTTTCGGGTCATCGGTCTCTTTGGAGGCCTCTTCGAGCTGCTCGTCGTAGAGCTCCGACTCGGAGATGGCCTTCTGGAAGATGGAGGGGTTCGAGGTCACCCCCACGACGCCGTCCTCGATCATCTGGTGTAAAGCACCGCCCTCGACGAGGTCATCGCGGCTGATCGAGTCTATCCAGATTCCCTGACCCAACTGCGCCGCCTTCTCGAGGTTCTCGTTCATTTCGTGCCTCCTGTTCTCCTGGGAAAACAGGGAACCAGATGGGCTCCCCGTCCCTTTGCCGCCGCCCTCAAGACCGATCCCACGGTATCTCTAGGAGTGTCCCTCCGAAGGGTCCGTATCCTCTACTGCGGGCGTGCCTTCTTCCTCGCTGACGCTCTCCGCGCGTCCCAGGAGATCGAGGGCTTCGTTCGCCACGTTCTCCGGGCTTATCCCGAGTTCTTGCAGCAGCTCCTCCCCTGGAGCGGAGGCGCCGTAGCGGTTGATCCCAACGCTCCTGCCACGGAAGCCAACGTAGCGCTCCCACCCGGTCGGCACCCCGGCCTCGACCGAGACGCGCGCCTCGACGGAGGGCGGCAGGACGGAGTCTTTGTAGTCCTGGTCCTGGGCGTCGAAGATCTCCCAGGATGGCATGCTGACCACACGGGCGTCGATACCCTGTTCGCTGAGCAGCCCCTTCGCTTCTAGCGCCACGGCGACCTCGGAGCCGGTCCCGATAAGGATGACCTCGGGCTCGCCGCCCTCCGAGTCCTCCCTGACGTAGGCGCCGCGCAGGACGCCTTCGGCCGGACCAGGGTCGAGGACGGGGACGTTCTGGCGGGTCAGGAGCAGCGCCACGGGGCCGTCGGCCTCGAAGACGCTCTGCCAGGCCACCGAGGTCTCGTTGGCGTCGGCCGGCCTTATTACCGTCAGGTTGGGTATGGCCCGCAAGGCCATGTAGTGCTCGATGGGCTGGTGTGTCGGGCCGTCCTCACCGAGTCCAACCGAGTCGTGCGTCCAGATCCAGGCTACCTTGGTGCCCATGAGCGCGGAGAGCCGCACGGCCGGACGCATGTAGTCGGAGAAGATGAGGAACGTGGAGCCGTAGGGCCGTACCATGCCACCGTGCAGGGCGACGCCGTTGATGGCGCTCCCCATGGCGTGCTCGCGGATGCCGAAGGCGATGTTACGACCGGCGTTCTGGGGGGAGAAGACCCCGCCGTTCGAGAAGGTGGTGTTGGTTGAGCCGACGAGGTCTGCGGCGCCGCCGATCATGGTAGGGGCGTACTCCCCGAAGGCGTCCATCGCCGCCCCCCCGGCCTTGCGGGTCGCCAGCTTCTCGGTCTCGGACGGGTCCCACTTCGGCAGCTTCTCAACATAGCCGGGCGCGGGGTTGCCGCTCCAGACCTGCTCCCACTCTTCGAGCAGGTCGGGGAACTCCCCGCTCCAGGCGTCGAAACGCCCGTTCCACTCGTCTTCGAGCTCGCGTCCGCGCTGTTTCTGGTCCATGTGTTCGTAGACCTCATCCGGGACCACGAAGTGCCCGTCGGGATCGAGGCCGAGGGCCTCCTTGGCCGCCCTGACCTCGTCTTCCCCGAGGGCCGAGCCGTGGGCGGCGGCGGTGTCCATCGCGTGCGGCGCCGGGTAGGCGATATGCGAGCGCACTATGACGAGCGAAGGACGTCCCTCTTCGTCTATAGCGTTCTGCGTGGCCTCGGCGAGGGCCTCGAGGTCCTCGGAGTCGGAGACGTGCTGGACGTGCCACCCCTGCGCCTCGAAGCGTTTGCCCTTGTCCTCGCCGTCAAAGGAGATGGCGGTCGTGCCGTCGATGGTTATGCGGTTGTCGTCATAGTAGTAGACGAGCTTGCCGAGGGCGTTCTGCCCGGCCAGCGAGGCGGCCTCGTTTGCGACGCCCTCCATCAGGTCGCCGTCGGAACAGATGGCGAAGACCCTGTGGTCCACGATATCGTGCCCGATGCGGTTGTACCGGTCGGCCAGGAAGCGCTCGGCCATGGCCATCCCGATGCCGTTGGCGAAGCCCTGCCCGAGCGGCCCCGTAGTCGTCTCGACGCCGGGCGTCAGGAAGTGCTCGGGGTGGCCAGGGGTGATCGAGCCCGTCTGACGGAAACGCTCGATCTGCTCCAGCGGCAGGTCGTAGCCGGTGAGGTGTAGCATGGAGTACTGCAGGATCGAGGCGTGCCCGGCGGAGAGGATGAAGCGGTCCCTGTCCTTCCAACCTGGGTTCTCCGGGTTGTGACGCATAAACTTCGTGAAGATGGTGTAGGCCAGCGGGGCCAACGCCATCGCCGTACCGGGATGGCCGTTGCCGGCTTTTTGTACGGCGTCCATCGCCAGCGTCCTGACCGTATCAATGGAACGACGCGCCACGTCCTGCTGGGTCTTGAGGTCCACGATCCCTCCCACTTTGTTCGTTTTCACCACGGCGCCAGGCCCCGACGCATACCACGCCCGGACCCGACCGCAAGAACCCGACGCCGGACGTCGCGCTCTCGGCGCTATTGTTACCCGATAGGTACCTTCTGTAAGCCACACCCCTCTCGTCCCAGGTGGTCCT
The DNA here is from genome assembly GCA_036280905.1 of Rubrobacter sp. Lineage (GTDB taxonomy): Bacteria > Actinomycetota > Rubrobacteria > Rubrobacterales > Rubrobacteraceae > Rubrobacter_D. Next base: position 4,732 of record DASUPX010000282.1, read on the forward strand.
CGCGCCGGGACCGTCTACCCCAGCCCCAGCTACACTCCCGCTACCGTTCGCGTTACCCCCCGCCGTGCCGGCCAGTACGGACCATACAGGATTACGGGATCAGGTACGAGCAGAAACGCAGGCAAGAGAAGAGGCCGGGATTCGCATCCCGGCCTCCGGCGTAGCTCTTTGTGGGAAGAACCCCTCTAGGAGTTGGCCCTGATCTTGCGGTCGATCTGCTCTATGAGGGTCTCACGGTTCTTGTTGTTCTTCTCGAACTCACGAACCTTATGGAGCTGATCGGTGGAGAGGCCGTCGAGCCGCCTGGAAACCTCGGCTACGGACAACTCGTCGTAGTTGGGGGTGCCAAGGGCGCTCGACACGGCGGTCCTGAGCTCAACCTCGTGGGCGGCCTTCTCACCCTGGCGAAGGGCCTTGTCGGTCTGCTCGGCGGCTTCCTCGGCCACGCGAAGTCCCTGACGGGTTGCCTCCTCCGAGACCTTGAGTCCCTGCCTCGCTACCTGCTCCGTCGCCGCGAGCCCCTGCTGGGCGACCCGCTGGAAGGTCTTGACACCCTCCTGGAAGTAGGTGAAGGGGCTGAAGAAATCGCCGTAAGCCCCCGTCCAGGTGCGGGTGAGGGACCGCAGGCTCTCCTGCTGCTTGCTCGCGGTCCGCGCGAAGGCCTCGACCGTACGAGCATTCTGCTCGGCCTGCTCGCGTACGACCTCGACGGCCTCGCTCATCCAACCCTGCACGAACTCGGCGTTGCGCTGCTGCAGCTGGAGAAGCCTCACCCCGTTGGCGAAGAACTCCTGGGTCGCCCTGGCGTTCTGCTCCTGTAGACGCACGAACTCGAGCCCACCCTCGGCGAGCCCCATGCTCCGCCGCTGGGCGGCAGCAAAGTTCTCGGCAACGGCCTCGAACGTGTCGCGCTGGGCTTCCGCCATCTCTCTGGCGGTGCGCGCCGTCTTGTCTATGTTGGCTATGGTAGCCATGCTGGTACCTCCTGTAGCTGGTAACTGGTTGCAGCTATGTTCTTACCACACATATGTTCTGTGTAAACCTCAGATCGGTGGGAGGCCCTTTCTCTTCTCGGCCTGTTCGCGGGTTTACGGGGGGTCTCGGGCGGGCCCGTGGTACAATTGGGGGAATCATAGCCGTGGGTTTTATGGTTAGCCAAGCGCCGCCCTCGACACGAGGAGCGGCTTTTTTGTTGCGGTGTAGCCCACGGAGGAGGCGGAATTCAGGCATGCCCAGAGGAACGTTCAGATGGTTCGACGACGCCAGGTCCTACGGCTGCATCTCCCCTAACGATGGTGGTGAGGACATCTTCGTACGCAACACGGGAATATCCGGAGAGGGCTTCGAGACCATCGACGAGGGTGACGAGGTCTCTCTCCAGGTGACCCTGGTACGCAAGGGCATGCAGGCCTGCGATGTATCGGAGGTCCTGGCGGCCGCATGGGGACGGCGCCCCCGATCTGGCGTCCTCAGCTGACCGAAAGGAGCGTGCCTTGTACCCGGATCACATTACGCAAGAGGATTTCGTGAAGAGGTCGGCCTGGGCAGAGATCTCGCTGGGATACGCCCGCGCGCACCATCAGGATCACCTGGCGCGGCTGCTGGGGGCGGTCAGGGAAGACGTCGAGTTCGAGGGGACGCTGGTCTCCCTGCCGCCTGGGGAGCACTTGCGCTCGGCCAGGGAGGGCTCTCGGGGAGAGATCGCGCGCAAGCTTGCTCGCGGCATAGAGAGCGAGGAAGACGCGAAGCGGCGAAAGCGGGAAGAGGAGAACGCTCGCAACCGGCTCGCAGCCTGGAAACTGTTCGTCGAAGCGGAGTTTCGGGGTCTGAGGCTGCGCCAGGAGGGTCAGCTCGGCCGGCAACTGGGTGAGCCTCTCGCCGGGGAGTCGGCGGCCGCGCTCGAACGGCTGGCCGAAGAGGACCGGCGGCAGGCGCTCAGCGGGCTGGTCGCGCTGATGAGCAACGGACGGACGGCCTACAAGCGGGTCGAGGACCTCCGCGAAGGGGATATGCCGGCCAGGGCCGCGGCGGACCGGCTGCGTACTACCTGGCTCAAGGAGCGCCGAGACGGGTGGCTGGTACGGGGCATAGGCGCCTGAGAAGAGTCTTCCCTTTCGGCCCAGAGGCTCCTCGATATGAGACGTTCAGGGCCGTCTGGCGGGTTCTCCAGGTTGCCCGGTTGGCAAGGCTTCCTGGTCCACGACACGTGGCCACCACGCTCGAAGCACGTTCGCACGTGCTTTCCAACATGCAGCAGAGGGCCGCGCGAGCACTCGAAGAGGCCCCGGAGTAGCATCCTGGCATGGTTGCTACACCGGGGTTCCGGCTCTCCTCCGGGACCTGGGTACTACTGCCCAGTACCGCCGTGTCCGCAATTGCGGCTCAAGTAAGCCACTTTCTCACGTCGGCTCTGGACGTCGATCCGCTGCGTATCGTCCAGTACCGTCCGGGTAGGCGTTCGTCTTGACAGAGGTTCCCGTCACTCGGTCGCTCTCAGCACTGCCTTCCAGGAGTTATGAAGCGCCGAGAGGAGGAGCAGTACGGTAAGGCTCCCTTAGCCGCCACGGTTATGGTCTTGCAGCTGTCCCCACGGGTGCTTGTGAGTTCGCCAATGCATTATTTGGGCTTCTCAGGAACGGGCAGGATGAGTCGGTCTCTTAAGAAGAGTACTCTCTACCGAGAGCGAAGATTCATTCGGACCGCCCGTTTTTCAGGTTGACCTTGAGCCCAAGCTCTTTCATCCGGCCGAACAGCTCTACCGGCTCGAAGAGCTGCTCGATATGGAACACACCACGCTCCAACGAAGGCGAAGTGAGCAGCCGCTCGACGACGAAGGCAGCGACAATCCCGGTCGTGCGCGCTTCTCCCCGCCCGCGAGCCGAGCAAGAGTAGATGCCCCCTTCCCTCCCCTCCGCCTCTGCCTTGACCTCGAAGCCGTCCGAGCCAACACGCAAGCGCGAGAACAGGGCCACGAGGAAGTCTTGTCCCCGCGGACCTCCCAGCGCGCGGAAGACGCCAACCTGCTTCGCAAGCGCCAAAAGGTGCGTTGCCACGGCAGAGTCGAAGCACAACCTCGTGGCTACCTGCTCGGCGCCCAATGTGCGCGCCAAGACGTGCTGGTCGGCGAAGTCGAAACGGTAGCAGGTGCGTTCCCCGTAGGGGACGGAGAAAAACGTCTTCTTCGGATCCTCGAGGCTGCCGACCGTCCCGAAGCCTGGTAATTCGAAGCGCTTGTCGAGGTTCTCGACGATCCACCGGACGGCCGCCTTGCCGTGAGCCTCCCCGAGACCGATCAGGATGGAGACGTCTATGTTGCGGAGCTCGTCACCCAGAACGTCGACGCACTGCCTCGCGAGCAGGTTGGTGAGGCCAGGCGCCAGGCCGACGCTCAGCACCGCCGTGACGGCGCTTCGCCTGGCCAGAGCGTCGAGCTTCTCGACCTCGTTGAGGAGGGCGTAAGAAGCCGAAACATCCACGTAGTGGATTCCGCGATCCAGGTACGCACGTGCGAGGCCCGCATCTCGCGTCGCGTCGCCCGACTCTGCGCACGCCACGACGACCCCGGCGCCGTCTAGACGTTTGGCGGTGGCCGAAGGATCGGTGATGTCGAGTTCAAGAGGCAAAACTCTGCCTCTGGTCTCTTGTGAGAAGGACGACGCCTTCTCCAGGTTCCTGCCGGCGGCGAACACGTGGCCCGGGAAGCGCGTAGCCAACTCGGTGCAGACCGTCCTGCCGACCGCACCGTAGCCGCCGGCGACCACGATTGCCGTCCTCTCCATCATCAGTGTGCCCCCGTTTCGTGACCGTGCCCCACGACGGTGTCGGTCGGCTCGCCCCGGGGCACCAGGATTAGCACGACCACTGCCGCAGCGCCCGCGCCGACCGCAGCAGCCACTAGTGCCGTTGTGAACCCGCCGACTCCGGTGGCGCTGGGGGCGAAGCTTGCCGCGGCGACCGTGGAGACGGCCGCGACGCCGATGGATCCGCCTAACTCGTGGAAGGTGTTGACTAACCCAGAGGCGACACCGGCCTCCTCATAAGGCACGTCGGCGAGGGCCGTGGTAGTGGCGGCGACGAAGGCCGGGCCGATGCCGAGCGCGGCGATGAGAAAGCCAGGCAGGAGCGTTGTGAAGGCACCGTCCTGCGGTGAGATCTGGGTCATAAGGCCGATGCCCAAGGCGGTGAGCAGGAAACCTACCGTGGCAACGGTGCGGCCTCCCAGCCTGCCGATGAGGTGCCCAGCGAGCTGGGCGCCGATGGTAATGGCGATCGCAGCCGGAAGGAAGGTGAGACCGGTTCCAAGAGCGTTGAACCCCAGGATCCGTTGCAGGTAAAACGAGCTGAGGAAGAACAGCGCGAACATGAGCCCCGTCGCGACCAGCATAACGAACGCCCCGGAGATCACTGCGCGGCGCGCCAGCGTCTCGGCACGCATCAGAGGCTCAGAGGCGACACGTTCGACCACGACGAATGCCAAGTAAGCTGCCGCGGCGGCTCCCAGGGAGATGAGGGTCCCACCCGCTCCCCACCCGGCGTCGCCGGCGTTGATGAGGCCATAGATGAGCAACGCGGTCGCGACGGTCACCAGCAGCGCGCCGGGTACATCCACCTGCCTACGTACGGAGGTAGACACGCCTCTGCCAACAACAGTGGGGAGGATGAGGAGGATCAGCAGTCCGGCGGGGACGTTGACGAAGAATACCCACTGCCAGCCTATCCCGGAGGTGAGGATTCCGCCGAGCATCACACCCAGCGCAGCTCCAACGCCTCCAATCGCAGCCCAGATGCCCAGTGCTTTGCTACGGTGGTCACCGGTGAAGGTGGTGGTGATGATCGCCAGCGCCGACGGAGAGAGCAGCGCGGCACCGACCCCCTGGGCGGCGCGGCCGGCGACGAGCGCTGCGCCGGTAGTCGCGAGACCGCACAGCAGGGAGGCGAGCGTGAAGAGGGCGAGACCGGCGAGCAAGGTCCGTCGTGCCCCGAGCGCGTCGGCCAGTCGCCCACCGAACACCATCAACCCTCCGAAGAACAGGGTGTAGGCGGTCACCACCCAGGTGAGCGACTCACGGCCGAGGCCAAGCGCTGCCCCGATGCTTGGAAGAGCGACCTGGACGACCGTGAT
>DASUPX010000283.1:0-6461 GCA_036280905.1 Rubrobacter sp.
CGTACTCGGCTCCACCTTCGACGGCTCCTACGAACCGGTGGCGGAGATCTCGGATGCGCTCGACGATCTGGAGGACCGTACAGGCCTCGACGTGCCGATCCACGTTGACGCGGCTTCGGGGGGGATGGTCGCGCCGTTTATCGACCCCGACCTCGTCTGGGACTTCCGCCTGCCGCGCGTGGCGTCGATCAACACCTCGGGTCACAAGTACGGTAGGGTGTACCCCGGCGTCGGCTGGGCCATATGGCGTGATGCGGAGGCGCTTCCGGAAGATCTCGTGTTCCGGGTAAACTACCTCGGCGGAGATATGCTCACCTTCGCGCTCAACTTCTCACGGCCGGGTTCCCAGATCGTGGCTCAGTACTACAACTTCATCAGGCTCGGTTTCGAGGGCTACAGGCGCGTCCAGCAGGAGTGCAGGGACATAGCAACCCTCGGTTCGGCCGCCATCGCCGAGCTCGGCCCCTTCGAGCTCATAACCGACGGCTCGGAGCTTCCCGTCTTCGCGTTCAAGGTGCGCGACGACGTGAGCGCGTTCTCCGCCTTCGATGTCTCGGGCGGCATGCGCGAACGCGGCTGGCAGGTGCCAGCCTACTCGTTCCCCGAGAACAGGGAGGACCTCGTCGCGCTCCGGGTGGTGGTCAGAAATGGTTACAGCAGGGACCCCGCAGATATGTTCCTGGACGACCTCAAGCGGTTGCTGACGCGCCTGGAGAAGCAATCGTCCCCGACGCACGACGAATCCTACTCCGGTTTCGCCCACTGAGGAGACAGGGAGTTCGCGAGAGGAAGAGAAAACTCTACCGTGCAGGCACGAACCGCACGTACAGCGCCATGACAACCCCAAGGAGGACCTATTTTGTCCCAGGATCGAGAGCTTCGTAACGAGGACCAGGGAGTACCGGACTACGCCGCCCAGCGCGGTGCCCGTCTGGAGGGCATCCTGGGACGGGTCAGCGACGCGCCACTGCGCCAGAACAACGGCATCTCCCTGCTAAAGAACGGTCCCGACACCTACGATGATTGGCTCACGGCCATCTCGCGGGCGAAGCGTTGGATCCACCTGGACAACTACATCATCGCGAACGACGAGGTCGGCAACCGGTTCGCCAGGGCCCTGTCTGCTAAGGCCAGGGAGGGTGTGCGGGTGCGGGTACTGCACGACTGGTTCGGCTGCCTCGACGTGCCCCGCTCCTTCTGGCGGGGCATGCGGGAGGCCGGTGTTGAGGTCAAGGCCGTAAACCCGCCGGCCTCGGGACCCCCGCTCGGTGCCATCCGGCGCGACCACCGCAAGCTACTCGTCGTCGACGGCGAGTATGCCTCAACGGGCGGGGTGTGCATCGCCGACGGCTGGCTCGTGAGATCCCCCGACACGGGTTTGCCCTACAGGGACACCGCCGTCAGCGTGAGGGGACCGATAGTGGCCGACGTCAACCGTGCCTTCACCAGCCTGTGGAGCGAGCAGGTAGGGGAACTACCCGAGGATGAGAGACCAGATCCGGAGGGGATCCCGACGGCGGGAGAGACCGCCGCGCGCCTGGTCGTGCAGGAACCCAGAAGGATGCGCACCCTGAGGATGCTGGAGCTCCTGACGGCCGGGGTGCAGGAGCGCCTCTGGATAACCGACCCCTACTTCCTCTCCATGCCCATCCTCACCCAGTCGCTGATAGCAACGGCGCGCGACGGGGTGGACGTTAGGGTCCTCAACCCCGCGACCGTGGATATAGCGTGGATAGGCAGAGCCTCCCGGGCCGGATACCGGCAGTTTCTGGAGGCTGGGGTCAGGATCTTCGAGTACGGAGGGCCCATGATCCACGCCAAGACGCTAGTGGCCGACGGCTGGCTATCGAAGGTTGGCTCGACCAACCTGAACTTCAGCAGCCTGGCCGCCAACTGGGAGATAGACCTGGTGGTCGAAGACACCGGATTCGCCTCCCAGATGGAAGAGCTGTTCGAGAACGATATCTCCAACAGCAGGGAGGTCCGCCTGGAATCTACGGGTCGTGGTCCTAGGGTACGGCCGCAGGGTCCTGTTGACACCTCGGATAGCAGGGCGCGCGCCGGTGTCGTCGGCAGCGGTACGGGGTCTGGGGCCACGCTATCCAGGGTGGTGCCCACAATCGTCCAGAAGGGCACAGCCCCCCTGCAAACCCACGAGCATGCCATGGCCGTCGCCGCGAGCGGGGCCATTCTGGGGGCATCGTTGCTCGGCGCGCGTTTTCCGCGTCTGATCGCCTGGCCCGTTACGGCGGTTGGCGCCTTCCTCGGGGGGCTCGGCGTGGTGCGGGCGATCCAATCGACGCTCTCCGACCGTGAGAGGGAGCGGCCCGATTCCGGCAATACGTAGGGAAGGGTGGAGGAGATGGAACAGGAAGGATTCCGGATGGTCGAAGACGTGCTGGTGGCCGCTCCCAACGAGGCATCGTTGCGGTTGCAGGTGACCGACCTGCTCCTTGATGGGCTGCGTCAAGTGCGCGCGGGAAGGTTGCCCCTGGAGCAGAGCGATGTCTTGCAGGAGATCGAGGCGGCGCTTGCAACCTACGGTGACTACTTCTACCCAAAGAATCGTCGCTAACGAAGCGGCCGGCGGGAGCAATCGGTTTCCCTGACCCTAATTGCCCCAAGGAGGACTAGTGAAAATCGAGCAAGACGCGAACTCCCCGGTGGAATTCCGGGGAACGACCGAAGATGCCGGCAGGCCTGGATCCGACTACCAGCAACGCCGAGAGCGCGGACATGACGCGCGTCGTGTTGTCCCGAGGGGCAGCCACGCGGGGTGGGCGCTAGCACCCGACCGGCCGGACCCGATAGCACTCCTCGAGGAGCAAGCCAGGGGGCGGCTCGAAGAACTCATGCCCCTCCGGTACGAGCGTATGATGGCCTCCCCGTTCGCGTTCATGCGCGGGTCTGCCGTCATAATGGCCAACGACCTCGCGCGCACGCCGAATACCGGCATCCAGGCCCAGCTGTGCGGCGACGCCCACCTCTTGAATTTCGGGGCTTATGCCTCGCCGGAACGCTCCCTGCTCTTCGACCTAAACGACTTCGACGAGACCCTGCCAGGACCCTGGGAGTGGGACGTCAAACGACTCGCGGCGAGCTTCGTGGTGGCGGGCCGCGATAACGGCTTCGACGCGGCTGGTTGCCGTGAGGCCGCGCAGGAAGCCGTGGCGTCCTATCGGCGGCGGATGGCCGCGTTCTCGGAGATGGGAGAGCTCGAGGTCTGGTACTCGCGCATCGGAGAGCGGGAGGTTACCGGCCTTCTCTCCGACGCCAGGTCCAGAAAGAAGACCACCAAGAAGCTGAGCAAGAACGTGCAGAAAGCGCGCGGCCGCGACAGCCTGCAAGCCCTCTCCAAACTAACCGGCATTGTAGATGGACGCCGCAGGATAATCGACGACCCACCCCTGCTCGTGCGCATACCGGAGGGGGATGAGATCAGGACGCAGATCAACGCGATCCTGGAGAGCTACAAGCGTACCCTGCAGGAAGACCGGCGCCACCTGCTCGACCGGTACCGCTTCGTGGACGCGGCCAGAAAGGTCGTTGGGGTCGGCAGCGTGGGCACCAGGGCCTACGTCGTGCTCCTCGAAGGGCGCGATCAGGATGATCCCCTGTTCCTGCAGGTAAAGGAGGCGGGAACCTCGGTCCTGGAGGCCCACGTTCCGGCCAACATCCACGAGCATCACGGACACCGGGTCGTGGCCGGGCAGCGCCTGATGCAGGCCGCAAGCGACATCTTCCTCGGCTGGTTTAGGGGCACGGAGGGGCGCGACTATTACTGGCGCCAACTCAAGGATATGAAGGGCTCGGCGAAGGTCGAGAGCATGTCGCCCGACGAGCTTGTCCTCTACGCTGGGCTTTGTGGCTGGGCGCTGGCCCGGGCGCACGCCCGCTCCGGAGACCGCGTGCAGATCGCCTCCTACCTCGGCAAGAGCGACCGATTCGATCGCGCGGTCGCCGACTTCGCCGTAGCATACGCGGACCAGAACGAGCGGGACCACGCCGCCCTGTGCGCGGCCGTGAAATCCGGAAGGCTACCTAAGGACTAGGGAAGGTATCGGGAGGATCAAGGTGCGAAAGCTCCCAGTGTCCCCGCTCCCCGTTCCCGAACCCTGGAACTCACTATACTGCCTATGCTATGGACGATCTCTACCCGCTGATCGAGAATTACGGCTACCTGGTCGTCTTCTTCGGCGTGATGCTCGGGACGATGGGTATCCCCTTCCCGAGTGCGGCCATCCTCCTCGCCGCAGGGGTGCTGGTACAGCAGGGACATCTCGGCCTCGAGGGTGCCATATTGTTCGGTGTCCTCGGGGCCATCGTGGGCAACCAGATCGGCTACTGGATAGGCTACCAGGCGGGAAGGCCGTTCGTGTTGAAGTGGGGGCGACACGTGAAGCTCACCCCCGAGCGACTGGAGTGGGTGGAACGGCTCTTCGCTCGCCACGGCGGCAAGGCCGTTTTCGCCGGCCGCTTCTTCGCGATCTCGCGCGTACTGGAAGCACTCGTGGCCGGCACGAGCCGCATGCGCTGGGGCACCTTCGTTCTCTACAGTGTCCTCGGCGGGGTGGTATGGGCCACCGCTGTCATCCTGGCCGGGTATCTGTTCGGACAGGGTTGGGGCGCGGCGCAGAACTGGTCGGAACGCTCTCCGTTGCTGCTGGTCGTCCTGCTCCTGTTAGCGCCCGGTGCCTACCTGGGCTACCGGTGGGCGACCTCCCACAGGAGAAGATAGCCCGGACCGGCAGGTGCTCTTACCTCTCCCGGTGCCCGGTTAGCCGCTTGATCGCCTCGACGGTCTCGGTCATCGATACCGCCTTGGATTGGGCACCCTGCGCGCCCGCCTCAACAGCCCGGGCGGCAACTGAGTGGTCCAGCCCCGCCGTCAATACTAGCGTCGGGATGCTGTCCGTCAGGCCGTCGTTGATCTCTCGTACCAGGTCAATCCCGTTCCCGTCCGGTAACGTAACGTCTATCAAGGCGGCGTCAAGCCCACCTTCCAGCAGCCGCTTGCGTGCCTCGGCCAGAGTTCCTGACTCCACGAACGTGACCTCGACCTTCTCGGCGGACAGCGCCAGTTCCAGCGCGCGCGTGAAGACCCGCCTGAACTCCTCGTTGTCTTCGACCAGGAGGATCCGCTCTCCCATATTGAACCCTTCGCGTGGGGGTACTCGAATCGTAGACTCCATTCTAACGCACCGCGTAGTGCCCCGGACGGTAGCCCCTTCGGGCCAGAGTGGTGCAGGATGATCCCGGACACGCCCCGATATAGAGGTAGAGCATGAAGCGAGAAAACAAGAGCGTTCGAGCGTTGCTGATCCTGCCGGTCGTGATAGTGCTCCTGGCCTCCATAGCAGGGTGCGGGATCGTCTCCGACCAGACCAGGCAAGACGCGAAGCAGAAGGTCGAGGCCAGAAAGGAGCAAGCCAAACAAAAGGTCGAGAAGAAGGTCGACGCCAAAAAGCAAGAAGTCGAGCAGAAGGTGAAGAAGAAGGCCGAGACGGGCAAGAAGGACCTGGAGAACAAGGTAGACGATCTGAAGAACAAGGTCGAAACCGGCCAGAAGAAGCTCGAGGAGAAAGCGGACGATCTGAGAAAAGAGGTCGAGACCGGACAGAAGGATCTGAAGAACAGGATAGACGGTGTGCAGAAAGACATGGACGATCTCCAGGACCAGGTAGACGAGATCCTGAAAAAGCTAGACGCCCAGGACGAGAAGAACAAGTAGGTGAAGCCGCCGGAGTACTGTCACCCGAAGGTCTACCGGCGGAGATATCCTGCTGAAAGAACCACCCCACCTGGCCGGCGAGGGCAGCCGCGCGCCGGGTTTCGTCATCTTGTAGACTCTTGCCCGTATCTTCGAACGGACTTGCGCATGAGGGTTACGTACCGGGGGTGGCCGGACAGTAGATGAATCGACAGGTGCAAGATCTCCAGGAAGTGGAGTGGCAGTTCGACGCCCTGGACGTGAGACCCGTGAGCCGTTGGCTGGAGGGGGAGTCGTGGGGACCCGATCCCGCGGTCGCCAGGGGCGAGAGCCGTGAGATCTCCGACCGCTACTGCGATACCGAGGACTGGAGGATCTACCGCGCCGGCTATGCCCTGAGGATACGGAGTACAGATGGGCAAGAGGTGGAGGCCACCATGAAGCGGCTGGCCCCCGCTGACGGATTATCGGGCCTGATGAGGCGAAGGGAGATCTCCGAGCCGCTAGACGTCGCCGACCCGGAGACCTTGAAGTATGCCCCCGGTCCCGTTGGCGACATGGTACGTGCCCTGACAGGACCCGGGGCGTTGCGGCAGCTCTTCGAGGTCAGAACCCGCAGGAGCACCCACGGGCTCTTGCTCGACGGCTTCAGGGCCGGAGAGGTGGCCCTCGATGAGACGGCTATACCGGTGGAGGAGGAAGCGGAGCCCGTAAGGTTACGCCGCGTGGAGGTCGAGGTTGAGCCCGAGGG
>DASUPX010000284.1:0-3649 GCA_036280905.1 Rubrobacter sp.
GCGGGCACCGGCTACGGCTCTTCATACAGCATATATTCGTGCGAGTGAAGCCTTTCGGACGTATGCGGGACAAATTGACTAGACGGATATAGGGCAAACTGAGCATGTAAGCAGATGAACGGCGCGATACGCTTCAATGCAAGCCGAACGGGCCTACTCACGTACTGAGTGGTCGGTTCGTCTCTGTGAGGTCGGTGACAGTGGAGGGGGAGCCGACCTCACTGGTTTCCTGACGAACTGCGCCACTGTGCCACGGGCTGGGGCAGAAGCCACGATACCCTACATAGCAAGTGCCCAGCAGTTAACCGGCCTCGCACGTTCCCTTGTAGACTCAACTTTCGGGTGCAATCTCTTGGAACGGTGCCACGTCGTTACCCGCGAAGTTTGACACCACGTTATCAGCGGGCGGAACCTGTACATCAAACCTTTCGTTAGTATCCTCATTCCCCCGATCCTCTTCATCGTCATCTCCCTCATCACCCTGCTCTCTGTCGAACTTTGACCACGCTGCGCTCCTTTCGTGCTAATGGTCCGGTGTCGCAGTGTGGGGTCAGAAGTGGGATCAAGACTTCTGGCTCACCCAGTCATCGGCGTCGAGTGGCGGGCATCAGCCATGGCGCTATCTGTTAAAATCCCGGAGGCGGGACCCACCAGGCTCGTAAGCCCCCATCGTCTAGAGGCCCAGGACACCGCCCTTTCAAGGCGGCGGCACGGGTTCGAATCCCGTTGGGGGCACAGACTGACTGGCCAGCCAGGACGGGCGATTAGCTCAGGGGTAGAGCGCCTCCCTTACAAGGAGGAGGTCGCTGGTTCGAACCCAGCATCGCCCACATAGAAAAAACGGCGTTTTGCAGGTGAAACGTCGAAAAGAAGGGAAGGCCGGGCAGGAAGCCTAGTCCCTTCTACATCACCTCTGATGGAAGTCGGCCGCCCTCCGCGCTGCAAGGGTCCGGGCTGTAACCGCATCATACGCATAGGGAAGTACGCGCCCGGAGATCGTGAACTCGCAGAGGAGTCCAGGCACAGGGGCGACCGTCATCGACGCTACAAGACCCGAAAAGACAAGGAGTATTGCTCCGACAATTGCAGGGTAAAGGCTCACTACCATGAGATCGTGAAGCCACGGAAACAGAAACGGGCCGCAAAGTCATGACACCGCCGCTGCATCAATCAGACTACCCCAATCCCGCTTCGCGGGCGCGGATGATCGCCTCGGCGCGATCCGCGACCTGTAGCTTGTGCAGGATGTTCGAGACGTGGTTGCGGACGGTCTTGGGGCTCAGGTAAAGATCGGCGGCTATCTCGGGGTTCTTGTAGCCCTGGGCTATAAGGTCCAGGATCTCTCGCTCTCGCTCGCTCAGCTCGGGAAAGATCTCGGGTGGCGCCGATAGCCTAGCGCTTGAGAAGAAATCCATCAGGCGCACCGCCACCTTAGGACTGAAGATGGCCTCACCGTTGTCGGCGGCCCGGATGGCACGCAGCATTTCGGTGGAGTTGGCGCCCTTGAGGAGGTAGCCACGTGCTCCGGCCCGCATCGCCTGAAAGACCGTGGCATCGTCCTCGAACATGGTGACGATCAGGACCTGTATTTGCGGGCCGTCACGTGAGATTCTACGCGTCGCCTCGATGCCGCCCCCGTCTGGCATCTGCACGTCCATCAGGATCACGTCGGGCTGGAGATCTTCGGCCATCTCAATGGCTTGCCCGCCGGTCTCGGCCTCCCCGACGAACTCGGTGTCGGGGGCCGATTCGAGGAGCGTTTTCAAGCCGTCCCGGAAGACAGGAGGGTCGTCGGCGACGAGTACACGAATCGGTGTCATGCTCACTCCAGCGATGCTAGCTTTTTGCGATCCGGCAGCGGCAGACGGGCCAGGACCCTGGTTCCTTCCGAAGCGGAGCGCCCGACAATGCAAGTCCCGCCGAGCTCTTCGGCCCGTTCGCGCATGGAGTGGAGGCCCACGCCGGAATGGTGTTCCTTCGGTATCCCGACCCCGTCGTCTGAAACCTCGATCCGCAGTTCGCCCGCGACCGTGAGGCGAACCACGCAATCCGTGGCGCCAGCGTGATGGGTGACGTTGGCGAGCGCTTCTTGCACGATGCGGTAGGAGGCAACCTCGACCGCGGCGGACAGGGGCGGGAGCTTATCCGGCGCGTGGACCGAGACGTGGAGCCCGTCTGCGGCTTGCGAGGAGTGGCGTTCCGCGGCATCACGAATCGCACCCACCAGGCCCAACTCATCGAGAGCCGGAGGACGCAGGTCGTAGACGAGGCGCCGGATCTCGGCGAGCGTTGCTTCTATGTCCGATTCGAGTTCCGAAAGAAGCGTGTCCGCCGTTTTGGGGTCCCGATCGTAGAGCATCCGCGCCGAGCCCACTTTGAGGCTCTGCGCGGCAAGCCTTGGACCGAGGCCGTCGTGCAGATCGCGGCGGAGGCGGCGGCGCTCCTCCTCCCGTGCGGTGACCAGCAGCTCGCGCGAGCGCTGCAGGTCGGCGGAGAGCCGCACGGCTTCGCGGTGGAGGGTTACCGCGTGGACGGCGATTGCCGTCTGGTGCGCCAGGTCCTCGAGCAGCGCGGCGTCCGCCGGCGTGAAGGGTCCGCCTGCCCGCGGTCCCAGGACCATCTGCCCGACGGTCTCCCCACCGTAGGTGAGCGGTAACCGGACGGGGTCCTTCACCGGCTTGCCTATCGCCGTCGTCTCCATCGCACCGTCGTGCCCCCGCTCGATGGCGACGTAAGGGAGCTTCAAGGCTTCGGCCACCGTACGCGCCACAGTGGGCAGCATCGCGTCGGGAGTGAGGCTCGCCTCCAGGCGCTGGCCGAGGCGCGAGAGCACCGCGTAGGGCTCGTCGCGCTCTCCGTACATCAGGTGGTTGACCCCGCGCTGCAGGCGTGTGCGGAGCGGCTGGAAGAGCACCGCCGTCAGACCGGTCGCGATGAGAGAGACGATCAGGTTCCCGCTGACCTGCAAGAACTGCCCCAACGCCCCGACGACCAGCACGTAGAGGGCGACGACGCTGGCCGTGAGCGCGCCGTAGACCAGCGTGCGGTTGATAATTAGGTCTATGTCGAAGAGGTGGTGGCGCAGGATCGCGAAGCCTATGGAGAGTGGGACGAGGAGCATCGCTGCGTAGAGGAACGTGTACCCGATCAGGGCGTTGACCACCATGCCAGGTGTCGCGGGAGCCGGAGCGAAAGGGGAGAGCGCCACGACGATACCGAGATATACCAGGGCCGCCACCGAGATCCCGAAGACGACCCATTTGATCTGCTGGCGCTCCGTGGCGCCCGAGACGCGCAAGTAGCGGTGGACCTGCGTGTAGATCATCGTGCCCAGGAAAGCCGCCCATACGGTGATCGCCAACCAGCCCGGCCAGCCGTCGAGGTCGAAGGAATCCCAGCTCGGGAACCAGTACGCGGGCAGTTGCCAGGCGATCCACGCGAAGACGACCCAGCGCGTCCAGCCAGGTACGAAACGGCCATCGGGGAAGACGTACAGGAACAGGCCGAAGGAGGCTGCGCCGAGGAAGTCCAGGAAGGACAGCGGCCACCACAAGGAGGCGTACTCGATAGACAGTGCGTACGTAGGGTTCGGTAAGCCGGCGATACCGAAGGTGAGCAGAGCAAAGGAGGCGAGCATCGCCATACGCTC
>DASUPX010000285.1:0-11895 GCA_036280905.1 Rubrobacter sp.
TGTCCATAATCACAGCCCCGTATTCGAAGCGCTTAATGGAGCAGATGTAGTCGATATCAGTAGCGTCAAGGGTAAACCACTCGCATTTCGGCCAGCTCTCGAACTTGATGCGCTTCTCAGCGAGCAACCTGTGCAACGTGCGCTCCGCCGCGCGGTAGTCGTCTGCAGGGGCGCTCCACAGCAAACGGTAGGGCTTACACGCCTCCGACTGCCACGGCTGAACTTTGTCGGTCCACGACAAGCCGAAATGACAGCGAGCCGCCCCGAGCGCTCCTCTACGCTCCAACTCCCTCCTACGCTTCTCGGGGTCGCGGGCGTACCCGATCTTGTAGACGCCGACCGGTACGGACTCAATCAAGTAGACGGAGCGATGTTCCTGCTTCGAGAGCGAATCTTCTCCCGGTTCAGCCACCGAACGACCTCCTCCGCCAGGACCTCGCTTCACTCTCCCAAATCGCTGTATCAGAAGATTATACGTCCCTGATGACTCGGCGGCCCCTGTGTGCGGCCATCGCACCTCTGACAGGCATCACACGCGCACTTCGACCGTGGCCCCGCCGTCGGAAGTCAGGCGGGCGCGGAAACCGATCTCTAGTTCGTAGTACGGTACCTACACCAGCCGAAGCCAGAATCCGCGCCGTGGCTCGTCCTGTGGAGACTGCTCTGGCCCGAGGTTATGCTCCTCTCGGAACAAAAGATCCTTGCAACCGTGAGCGGTTCTCCGAGCGCGTTTCGAAAGGTTAGTCGTCTTTGCCTTCGTTGGAGGCGCTCATACCCCATCCGGTCGGGTAGTCCCTGCGCAACACCCTTGCGCCTAGTTCCCTATAGAGGGCCAGGAAGTGCTGGAAGACCCTCGACTCGCCTACGATCGCTCCGTGGATTATGTCCGCGAGCTCCTTATTGACCTCGCCCTCCTCGTGGGCGACGTGCTCCAAGATCTCCGTCTTGCTCATCCCGAACATCAGCTTCGCGGCCCTTTGGAGGTGCCAGTAGGCGGTGGCCTCATTTGCGTTGAACCCGTGAGTTTGGCGCAGGTCCTCGATCTCCTCTTCGACTTGCGCGCTCATCCATTCGTCGTCTTCCACACCACGTTCCTCTCGATCGTACCTCGGAACAACCTACGCCACCACGGGCGACGTACGCCCTCCTGCGGGCCTGGAGCATCGGACTGGGGCTCTACGGAGAACCCTGCCTATCCTCTAGCTTCTCTATCCTCTCTTGGAGTTCGAGTAGGTACTCCGCGAGCCTGGGGTCTATTCCCAGTCTTACCGCCAGGTGGTGTCTTGCCAAGGTTCGTCTCTCTTCTCTGGCGATGTCCGGATCACGGTGCTGGTGTCTCTCGGTGTCTTCGTTATCCACAGCGACCTCCTTACTTCCTACACCCGAACACCCTACCCCATCACGGGTTCCGTGCGCACTCCACACCATTATACGTTTGCGTGCTCGACCTCTGTGGGCGATCCTCCCGCCCCTGGCGGCCTCACACGCTAACTGCGAGCGTGGCCTCGCCGTCGGGGGTCAGGCGGGCGCGGTAACCGATCCAGGAGAGCATGGGAAGAAAACAGACTGTAGCGAGGTAATGGAACCGCTGTGCCGTTAGACTGTCCTTATGGCCATGGATCTCCTCGGTTACGAACTGAAGCTCGTTTTCTGCGGCTATAATCCCTCACTCGCATCGGGCACCAGCGGTCATCACTACGCCCATCCGGGCAATCGCTTCTGGCGCGTCCTTCTTACTTCTGGCATCACCGATAGGCTATATGAGGCTCGGGAGGATGGGGCGCTCCTCAAAATGGGCGTGGGATTTACCAATCTTTGCAGCAGACCCACCAGAAGGGCCGATGAGTTGACGCGCGAAGAGATCGAGGCAGGCGCTCTCGCCTTACGCCAGAAGATAAAGCGGTTCCGACCCCGAGTCGTTGCCTACACCGGCATAGGCGTCTACAAATGGTTTCTGGCGACTTCGAAGGTGAGGTGGGGCGTGCAAGAGGTATCGGCCGTACCGGGGGTGACCGACGTGGTCGTGCCATCACCCTCGGGGCTCAACCGCATGCAGTTAGATGAACTCGTCGAGCACTACCGCGCGCTTTCGCCGTACTTGAGGTAAGGTCGAACTCATGTCACCTCTATAGGCGGACGAGTCGTGACTACGCCCCACAGCGCGACTGTGGGCCTTACACGCGATCCTCGCGGGTCTGGTGGAGCGCAATCGAGGGTACGACTATGCTAATCTCACCGTCAGAACCGAGGTGAGCGTGTAAGGTTAGGGGGTTGTTTGTATAAATGGGGTCAGACCAACCTCTGCTCCCGCCCGACGCGCCGTGCGGACGAGCTCACCAGGGAGGAGATCAGGGCCGGAGCCGACGAGCTGAGCGGCAGGCTCAGGCGCTTCGGTCCCCGAGCCGTCGCCTACACGGGCATAGGCGTCTACAGATGGTTCCGGGCTACCTCGAAGGTCGAATGGGGCCTCCAGCCCGAATCCGCCGTGCGGGGCGTGACCGACGTTGTGGTCCCGTCTCCGTCAGGCCTGAACAGGATGCGCTTCGATGAGCTCGTTGACCACTACAGCGCCCTCGAACCCCTGCTAGAGTAACCACAGAGGAGGCATGAGATGGAAGGTCTGGATCTCCCGCAAGGCGTAAGCTCACAGGTCGTCGCCACATCCCGGCTCGAGACCCACCTGCTCGCGAGCGGGCCCGAGGACGGCATCCCTGTCCTCTTCCTGCACGGCAACGCCTCCTCCTCGCGCTTCTTCGGGGAGACGCTCGCGGCGCTTGGCCCGCGCTACCGCGGCCTGGCCCCCGACCTGCGCGGTTTCGGTGGCTCCGAGACGAGACCGCTAGATGCGACGCGGGGCCTCGGGGACTTCGCAGACGACGTGTATGCCCTCGTGCAGACACTCGGCCTGGAGAGCTTCCACCTCGTGGGTTGGTCCGCGGGTGGTAGCGCGGCCATGCAGTACACGATGGACCATCCCTCCACCGTCGCCTCGCTCACCCTCGTCGATCCCATGTCGCCCTACGGCTTCGGCGGTACCAGGGACGAGGGCGGCACACCCTGCTGGCCTGACTTCGCCGGTTCCGGCGGCGGCACGGCCAACCCGGAGTTCGTGGGCCGTCTGAAGGCCAACGACAGGACGGAGGGGGACCCCAACTCGCCCCGCAACGTCATGAACAACTTCTACTTCAAACCGCCCTTCAGGGCGGCGCAGGAGGAGGCCTACCTCTCCTCGGTGCTCACGACGCAGACGGGCGAAGACAACTACCCGGGCGACATGAACCTCTCGGAGAACTGGCCCGGCGTGACTCCCGGCAGGAGGGGCATGAACAACGCCATCTCGCCGGAGTACTGCAACCTGGAAGATTTCGCCCTGGTGCAGCCAGGGCCGCCCGTCCTCTGGGTAAGAGGCGAGGACGACGTGATCGTCTCCGATACCTCCCTCCTAGACTTCGGCTACCTCGGCCAGCTCGATGCCGTCCCTGGTTGGCCCGGCGCCGATGTATTTCCTCCCCAACCCATGGTCTCCCAGCTCCGCGCCGTGCTCGACGCCTACGAGGCCCGCGGCGGTCGCTACCGCGAGGAAGTCATCCCCGACTGCGGACACACCCCGCACGTCGAAAAACCGGAGCAGTTCCAGCGGCTACTATTCGGCTTCCTGGAAGAACAGTGAGACAGGGCTTCAGGCTACGGGTTTCAGGCTTCAGGAAAAATACCAGATGCCCGTTGCCTTTCTTCTCCTCCGCTTCAGTGTCAACTAGACGCCGCTCCAGCGGATAGCCGACATGGACGGGACCACGTCCTCGCCACGCATAACCCACCTCTCCTGGGGCCGCCTGCAGACGGAAACCGGCACCTTCAAGGATGCCAGGCTCTTCCCGGGAGGCGCCGAGGAGTGGGACTGGAACCAGACCGGCACCAGCCACGACCCCGGCATCCAACCCGCCGACGTGGAGCCGCTGCTAGAGCGTGGCGCCACCGTTATCGTCCTCTCTAGAGGCTTCCACGAACGCCTCCGCATAGCGCCGGAGACACACCAGATGCTCCAGGGCAAAGGCATCCCAACCCATATAGCCCAGACCGAAGAGGCAGCCGAGATCTACGAAGATCTACGGACCACCGAGAAGGTGGGAGCCCTGATCCACTCGACCTGTTGAGCCAGCAACCAGAAAGCTGATGGCTAAAAGCTGATGGCTAAAAGCTGATGGCTGAAAGCTTTCCTGGTTCGCGTTCTTCATCATGCGCTTTTCTCGTGATCGGCGAGCACTTCGTCGATCACCCGCCCGGGTGGCCTCGGGTCCTTCGAGCCAGGGTTGGGGGCCCCGGCGAGCGTGATCAGGGCCTTCCACAACGTCCAGCCGCGTCCCCGCGCCCGGGTGGCATCGTCGGGCTGGAGCACCGCGCGGAAGGCCTCCCGGCTCTCCCCGTCGAAGAGGGTCCACGAGATCGCCAGGTCGCACGAAGGGTCTCCCACCCCCGAGGTCCCGAAATCTATGACCGCGCTCAACCGGCCTTCCTGGACCAGGAGGTTGCCCCAGGCGACGTCACCGTGTAGCCAGACGGGCGGTCCGTGCCACGCCGCGTCGAGCGCCGACTCCCACACCTCACGCGCCGCGCGGGTATCGATCTTGCCGTCAAGGGCGGCGAGTGCCCGCCGGGTTTCGGCGTCGTAGACCTCCAGGGACCCGCCACGAAAAAAGTTGTGCGGCCCAGGCGGTGGCCCACCGGTGGGGTCTACGTTCTGCAGGGCCACGAGGAACTCCGCCAGCGCCGTGGCGAACTCCACCAGGTCCCTGATCCGTCCCACGGTGGCGGTCTCACCCTCGATCCACCGGTACACGGACCACGGCCAGGGATAGCCCTCTCCCGGGACCCCCTTTGCCAGGGGAACGGGGATTGGAAGCGGCAGGTGAGTCGCGAGCACCGGCAACCAGCGGTGCTCCTTCTCTACCTGCGCCACGTAGCCCTCGGCGCTCGGCAACCGCACCGTCATGTGCTCCCCGAGGTGGAAAGTCCTGTTGTCCCAACCGCCCACCTCGACGGGTTCGACGGGCAGGCCCGCCCAGCGGGGAAACTGAGCGTCGACCAGGCGCCGCACCAGCGATGTGTCTATGCTTGCTCCGTTCTCTTTCGCTTTCATGAGGTTTCTCCCTACACCCGCCGCGTGAGGCGCAGCAGGTATTCCTCACGGTCGAGCGGGTTGTCGTCTGTTCGCGGGCGGGTGGGTATCTCCCCCCGGACCGGCCTGTAGCTGTCGAATACGGATTCGAGGAGCACGCCCTCGCCCCTGGTCAGCGCCGGCAGTCGTTGCTCCAGCTCGTGCACCCGCGCCGCGGGGATCTCACCCCACAGCGTGTAGGCCTGACCCCGTAGTTCCTGCGTTCGCGGGGAGGCCCCGAGCCGGGCCAGCAGGGACGAGGTGGCCCCGAAGGTGTCGGCTGGAATCTCCAGTTCGAAGCGGTACATCGGCTCGCACACCGTGGTGCCGGCCCGCTTCAACGCGTCCATCAAGACCAGCCGCGTCAGGCTGCGGAAGTCCCCGGCGGTGCTCGACACGCTCTTGTCGAAGGTGCCGTGGGCGCTGCTCTGGCGCGGCCAGTAGCCCGTGTGGGTCAGGGTTACCGTGCAGTCCCTCACCAGCCACCCGTACAGCCCCTCCCGCAGCGTCTCCTCCACGGTCTCCTCGACCGCCGTGAAGAAAGCCGCCGGCATCGTCCCGAGCACCGACTTGTCGGGCCGATACCGCGGGCCGCCCTCAGCCGGCCCGATGCGTAGCCCCACGGTGGCCAGAAACGGGTTTGACCCCTCGCCGATGATCTCTACGGCCGCACCCGTGCCGGATGGCCGCTCGACGCAGATGGTCGTCGTCCCACGGAACGTGACTTCGAGGCCGTACTCGTCCGCAAGCGTGGCCCCGATGACCTCCTTCTGCACCTCGCCGTAGAGGGAGAGGAAAAGCTCATGCCTCGCGTCGTCCTGGCGCAGCCCGATCAGGGGGTCCTGATCCGCGAGCTCGGCGAGCGCGTTGTACAGAGCGGCCCCGTCTTCGGCGCGACGGGTCTCGACGATCGTCTCCAGGGTAGGTGGGGCGAAGTGGTGCCGCAGCGGGGTTCCCCGCGGTACCCCGATCTCATCGCCCACCCGCACATCACCCAGGCCCCAGAGCTTCCCGATATGGCCAGCAGGGACGCCATCGCGCCTCACCGACGAGCCTCTCTCGAAAACTTCTATAGCGGTCACCCTGGCCTCTTCATCCCTGCCGAACCGCACGAGATCCCGCACCCTCACCGTTCCGGAGAACATGCGGACGTACGCCACCTTCTCCCCGGCCCGGCCCCGCTCGACCTTGAACACGGTGCCTGAGACGGGACCGGAGACGTCGCCCGCCAACCCGGGCAAGAGCTCCGCGATGCCCGAGGTCAGAAGATCCACGCCTGCCCCCGTAACCGCCGAGCCGAAGAACACCGGGTACGCGAGCGCCTGTCCGGTCTGATACGCGAGACCGCGGCGGAGGCGGTCGTAGGAGATCGCTTCGCCGTCCACGTATTGCGCCAGGAGCATTTCGTCGTGGTCGGCGAGCAGCTCGATCAGGCCGTAGACGAACCCGGGATCGGCTTCGTTGTAAGGCGCACAGACGGCGCCGCGCGTGCCCAGGCCACCCACAGAGCCCATCGGTATCACGGCGGGCGACAACTTTCCGGAGATGTCCCGTAGCAGGTCCTCGTAGCGTGCGCCCCCGCGGTCCACCTTGTTCACGAATATGAGCGTGGGGATGCTGAGGCGCTGCAGCGTGCGCATCAAAACACGAGTCTGCGCCTGCACGCCCTCCACGGCGGAGATCACGAGCACGGCGCCGTCCAGGACGCCGAGCACGCGCTCCACCTCGGCGATGAAATCAGGGTGGCCCGGCGTGTCGATGAGGTTGATCTTGACGCCGCCGACGTCAAAGGAGACGACGGCTGACTTTATGGTTATGCCGCGCTGCTGTTCGAGCGCCAGAGTGTCCGTCTGGGTGTTGCCGTCATCGACGCTTCCGATCTCGTCGATGACACCGGCGGCGTAGAGTAGCCGCTCTGTTAGAGTCGTCTTACCGGCGTCTACATGCGCCAGGATTCCAAGGTTCAAAGTGCCCATTGAGCGTCATGTCCTCTAGATAGGTGGTAGTTACCTCCTGAATAGACATGTACGCTCTGCGCATCTTCATCTCCTCCGTAGCTCTGACGTCGCAGGGAGTACATCACACCCTCACACCGAACGTCAACCGGCGCCGGATACCAGCCCCCACCTTCGAGAGCGTTTGCCGGTTGGATTCGGGGGGTGCCCCGGTAGAATTTCCTTACGGCTTTCTGGCCGGTTCCAGGCAGCGGAAAAGGGGGAAGTACCTGTGGGCAAGAGGGAGTCTTACGAGCCGGGAACCTTCAGTTGGGTGGACCTTTCCACACCAGATGGGGAGGGGGCGAAGGCCTTCTACGGCGGCCTGTTCGGCTGGGAGTTCAGGGACGACGAGATCCCCGGCGGGGGCGTCTACACCATGTGCTTCCGCGAGGGGGATGCGGTCTGCGGGATAGCCCAGCAAAACCAGCATCCGGCCCACTGGAACAACTACGTCTCGGTCAAGAGCGCCGACGAGACCGCAGCGAAGGCCAGGGACCTCGGCGCCACGCTGATCGAAGAGCCCTTCGACGTGATGGACTCGGGCCGCATGGCCCTGTTCGCCGACCCCGGCGGCGCGATGCTCTGCGTCTGGGAGCCGCGGAACCACATCGGCGCGGGACGGGTCAACGACCTCGGCTGCCTGGGATGGAACGACCTCCAGACCCGCGACCCGGAGGCGGCCGGTGAGTTCTACGGCGCCCTCTTTGGGTGGGAGATGGAGCCGGTCCACGTCGACGGACAACTGGTGTACACCTCGATCAAGAACGCGGGCTGGCAGAACGGCGGGTTCATGCCGATACCGGAGGAGCGGACGGAAGCTCCCTCTTTCTGGCTCCCTTATTTCTCGGTGTCCTCGTGCGACGAGACCGTAGAGAAAGCAAGCGAGGCCGGCGGCACGTTGTTCGCGGGGCCCATGGACGTGCCGGCGGGCAGGTTCGCTGTTCTCGGTGACCCCCAGGGCGCCACGTTTGCCGTCTTCGAAGGTGAGACCGACGAATAGGGATGACGAGTAAAGGGCTCATGGTTCCGGATAGTACCGGGCTACTTCTCTAGTTTAATAAGCGGACGAGAACCCCACGGGAGGATGGCGCGTGCAGCGAGACAGACCCGCCATATGGGCAGAAGGTTTACAGAAGAGCTTCGGCAAGACGAAGGCGCTAGACGGGCTGGACCTAAGCGTGGAGGAGGGCACGGTGCTTGGCCTCCTCGGTCCAAACGGGGCCGGCAAGACCACGGCGGTCCGCATCCTGACCACGCTCCTCACGCCCGACGCCGGGAGGGCCGAGGTCGCCGGGCTCGACGTGGTGCGCCAGGCCGACGAATTGCGGGCGCGCATCGGGCTCACCGGCCAGTACGCGGCTGTGGACGAGTACCTGACCGGTCGCGAGAACCTGGAGATGGTCGGCAGGCTCTACCACCTGCCCAAAAAACAGGCCCGCGGGCGGGCCGACGAGCTGCTGGAGCGCTTCGACCTGGTGGGCGCGGCCACGCGGCTGGTCAAGACGTACTCCGGCGGCATGCGCCGACGGCTCGACCTCGCGGCGAGCCTCGTCCTCTCACCGCCCGTCCTCTTTCTCGACGAGCCGACCACCGGGCTGGATCCCAGGAGCCGCATTACCATGTGGGACATCATAGGAGAGCTGGTCTCCGGCGGGACCACGCTCCTGCTCACCACCCAGTACCTCGACGAGGCTGACAGGCTGGCCGACAGGATAGCCGTGGTAGACGCCGGCCGCGTCATAGCCGAGGGTACCTCCGCCGAGCTCAAGGCGCGCGTTGGGGGCGAGAGCCTTGAGGTAACCGTGGCGCGGGGCGGCGGGCTGAAGGATGCCGCCGGCGTGCTCGAGCGCTACGCCCACGGCGAAGGCGGGGTGCGCGTCGATGAGCAGCGCAGGTACGTGGGGGCCACGGTGTCGGGGGGTTCGGGTCTTCTGGCCGCCGTCGTGAGGGATCTCGATGCAGCCGGGATAGAGGTCGACGAGCTTGGCCTGCACCGTCCCACCCTCGACGACGTCTTCCTCACCCTCACGGGCCACGCGGCCGAGTCCGAGCAGCCCGCAGAAGAGAAGGAGATCGCATGAGCGCGGTGACGAACAGAGGCGGGGTTCAGCCGTCCAGCCATAACAAGCTTTACTGGGCGCTCGTCGACGGTTGGGTGCTGGCCAAGCGCAACCTCGTCCAGATCCCGCGTATACCAGAGCTGCTGGTCTTCGCGATCATACAGCCGGTCATGTTCGTTCTCCTCTTCCGCTACGTGTTCGGCGGCGCTATCGACGTGGGTGGCGAGAGCTACGTCAACTACCTGATGGCCGGTATCTTCGTCCAGACCGTGTCCTTCGGGTCGGTAAGCACCGGCATAGGCCTCTCCGAGGACCTCCAGAAGGGCCTCGTGGACCGATTCCGGTCGCTACCCATGGCCAGCTCCGCCGTGCTCACGGGCCGCACCATAGCCGACCTGGTCCGCAACTTTTTCGTCGTCCTGGTGATGCTTGCCGTCGGGCTGCTCATTGGTTTCCGTCCGGAGGCGGGCCTTGCGGGCTGGGCCGGGAGCATCGGGCTCTTGTTGCTGCTCAGCTTCTCCTTCTCGTGGATAGGGGCTACCATCGCGTTGCTCATAAGAAGCACAGAGGCCGTGCAGTCGGCGGGCTTCATCTGGCTCTTCCCGCTGATCTTCGCCTCCAGCGCGTTCGTGATGACGGATAATATGCCTTCTGTGTTGCGGGCCTTCGCCAACCATCAGCCCATTACGCAGGTCGTCGACGCCGTGCGGGCCTTCCTGCTCGGCCAGCCCGTTGGCTCTCATGGCTGGCAGGCCCTCGCCTGGTGCATCGCCATCCTCCTCATCTTCGTACCCCTCTCGGTCTCGCTCTACAGGCGAGTGGGTACACGGTGAGAGGGTAGGGAAGGCAGGCGGGATCGGCTCACGGTCGACCTCTCACGTCGGGCTTATCCGGTGCGAGATCTTGCCACACGGCCAGCACGGTTCCGCAAGCTTATCCGACGTCACAACACGCAGCCCTTCGACGCACGGAACCCCGGAGAGGGATACCGCACCCGACCAGCTCATAGACGTCGTAAGCCCAAGATCCCTTGTTCCGACTTGCCGGAATTTGACTTCCCCGAAGGTGGGTGAACAGGGGGAGCGACACGTCCTTTCGAGCCGCTCCCCCTGCAGACTAGGGTATCTGAATGGGGGTTCCATCCGTGGCGCAGATCGCCTCGGCCTCCACGCTCCAGTCACCGGCGACCGGCTTCGTTTCCACCGCGCGCACGGTTACCCCAAACGGGTGGTTTGGCTCGCCTCTTGCTGCGATAGTCTGCACCTGGGTCACCACCGCGCTCCCGTCCTGGTAGGGGGCGCCTTTGATCCGGTAGCCGGTCCCGACGACTGTCAAGGGGTCCCTTGCGTTTGGGCAGTACGCGGTCGCCCGCCTGAAGGGTTGCGAGGCGTCGTCAGGGGCGTCGCTCTCGTCGCGGGCCACCCTCAGGCCATTGACCCCGATCCTGCTGGCGCTCTTGCCGTCGAGCCTATCGGCGTTGAGGAGGTCTACCCTTGCTGCAGAGTCCACCTTCATGGGGGCCGCGGTCTTTTTCAACGGGTCGGTACGGGAATCACCCACCCTCAGGTCCAGGGCGGGGCCAGAGCCGTCGTTGTCAACCCTGAGCACGGGGCCGGCGAGCGTACTCACTAGCGTGGTCAGCCCATCCACGCGGTTGGACTGGCCCAGTTTGAAGGGGTCTCCCGGCACCGCCGCCAAGGCCATCGTGCCTACCCCCAGGATCAGCGCCAGTACCAGCGCGAGACCGAACACCATAGATGCGGTCCTCCCCACCCAGGCCACTTTGCTTGCCATGCTCCTGAACATGCTCTTGTCCCTTCTTTCTAGTAGGACGGAGAAAGTAAGATCGTTAAGACCCCCGCCCCGGCCTGTTACCTTCGGTGCTGCTCCTGTGATAGTGAGCAGCGCAGGGTTTCCTCACTCGCAAGTCTCCTCCACGGCCTCCACCCTCACCTCTTCTGGCAGTCGTTGCCTGAAGTCCTCGTCCTCCACGTTCTTCTGGATCAGCCTACGCTCCATCTCCTGGCGACCCGTCGCTTCGCTCATGCGAACCTCCCCTTTCGTCCTCGACCGGAGCCGCTACTTCCTGAGCATCTTGCCCTGGTGGCAAGTCACGAAGGGGCCAGTATCCCATGCTACCCACCCTCGTGCTATTGAGGGGACCCTTGCGCGGCGAACCTCGGAGAACGCCGTTTCCACGCACCTCGGTGAACAGGACACACGCTGGCCCAAAGAAAACTGCCCCAGGGGGTTGCGCGGGGTTACGGGCCGCGCTAACGTTAGAAACATCCATGACGATAGGAGTTAGTTCGTCTCTGATCGCGGACGACCTCGCTCCAGGTAAGGGAGAGGAGTGGCAAGTGCGCAAATTGCTGTTGGTAGTGGCCCTGGTGGCGGTGATGGTGCCCCTGGTAGGTGCCGCGGCGCTAGCCGCGGACCAGCTGATCCAGTGCAGGAGCATACCCTGCTACGGCTCCGGCAACGACGACAAGATCCTCGAGCGCATAGGCAACGGCAAGGACGACAAGATCTATGCGAGGGGCGGCCACGACCTCATTCTTGCCAACAAGTATGGCAACGACAAGGACATAATCAGGGCCGGCCGCGGCTCGTTCGATAAGATCAACGTCCGCGACGGTGACCCCCTTGACAGGATCCGCGCCGGTGCGGGAGCGCACGACTG
>DASUPX010000286.1:0-4894 GCA_036280905.1 Rubrobacter sp.
CGTCATCATGGACGAGCCCACCTCGTCGCTCGAGGCGCGGGAGGTGGAGACGCTCTTCGGGGTGATCGGACAGCTGCGCGAGGAGGGGGTTGGCGTCGTCTACGTAAGCCACCGCCTCGAGGAACTCTACGAGATCTGCAACCGCGTGACGGTCCTGCGTGACGGGCGGGTGGCGCACACCGGGGAACTCGCCGAGCTCTCCCGCCTGCAACTCATCGCCCACATGCTAGGCCGAGAGCTCTCCGAGGTTCAGAAGGAGGGTGCTACCGGCTTCGGCGGGGAGCACGAAACCGCCAGGGAAACCGTTCTCGAGGCGCAGGACCTCAGCCAACACCCACGCCTGCGCGAGGTCTCCTTCGACGTCCATCCGGGGGAGGTGGTGGGGCTCGCCGGCCTCCTCGGTGCCGGCAGAACCGAGACGGCCAAGGCGATCTTCGGGGCCGAGCCGATCGACTCCGGGTCCGTCAGGGTAGAGGGGCAGGACATCAAGAGGGGCTCCCCCGGCGCGGCGATAAAGGCTGGAATCGCCTTCTTGCCCGAGGACCGCAAGCTGGAGGGCATTATTCCCGATCTCTCGGTGCGGGAGAACATCGTCGCCGCGGCCCTGCCGAGGTTGGCACGGGCTGGGC
Organism: Rubrobacter sp.; assembly: GCA_036280905.1. Classification (GTDB taxonomy): domain Bacteria; phylum Actinomycetota; class Rubrobacteria; order Rubrobacterales; family Rubrobacteraceae; genus Rubrobacter_D. The sequence continues at coordinate 630 of DASUPX010000286.1, forward strand.
TGGTTTCGGAGAAGGCGCAGGACGAGTTGGTCGACGAGTTCATAAAGAGCCTCGGTATCAAGGCTTCGAGCCCAAACCAGCCGGTCAGGGAGCTCTCCGGCGGCAACCAGCAGAAGGTCCTTCTGGCCCGCTGGTTGTGCATGAACCCCAAGGTGCTCATACTGGACGAGCCTACCCGCGGTATCGACGTGGGAGCGAAAGCGGAGATACAGATGGTCGTGGACGATCTCGCGGCGAAGGGGCTGGGCATCATCCTCATCTCTTCGGAGCTGGACGAGATCACCGAGGGCAGCGATCGCGTGGTCGCGTTGAGGGACGGCGCCGTGGTGGGGTTGCTCTCGGGGGAGGAGATCACCGAGGGCAACCTGATGACCATGCTCGCGCACGGGGAAGGTTTGGGCGAGGGGGACCAGAAGACCGGAGAGGACGCAGATGGCTAGGGGAGCGGCGTCGAACAAGTCTTTCGACACCTCTACGGTGACCTCCTGGGTCCGCGGCCGTGGGGTGTACGTGGCCTTCGTGGTGCTGGTGGTCTTCAACCTCATAGTCACCCCCAACTTCGCCTCGGTGGCGACGCTCACCACCCTGCTGATCACGGTCTCGCCCATAATCCTCGTCTCTCTGGGCGTGGCGCTGGCGATAGGGACGGAAGGCATAGACCTCTCCGTCGGGTCGGTTATGGCCCTCGCCTCGGCGTTTCTCCCGTTGTACCTCGGGTACGGCTGGCCGGTCGGGCTGTCGATCGCCCTCCTGGTGGGCGTTCTGGCCGGGCTCGTGAACGGCAGCCTCGTGGCCTTCGTCGGGGTGCAGCCCATCATCGCCACGCTGGCCATGCTGGTGGGCGGTAGGGGACTGGCCCAGATCTTTGCCGGGGGCCAGTCGTTGCCGGTCACCGATCCGGTGATCCTGTGGCTCGGACAGGGCCGCCTCTTCGGCATACCGGCGCCGGTCATCGTGGCGGCCGTGGCGGTCCTAGTGGTGGGTTTCATGGTAAGGCGCACCACGTTCGGCAGGTACGTGGTGGCCATCGGGGGCAATCGCTCGGCGAGCTACCTGTCGGGCCACCCGGTGCGCAGGACGCTCCTCGCGGTGTACGTTATCAGTGGTCTCTTGGCCGCGCTGGCCGGGGTCGTGGCCACTGCGCGCCTGGGCGCCAGCGATCCCTCCAACATCGGCCTCCTGATCGAGCTCTCCGCCATCACCGCCGTGGTGGTGGGGGGGACGCCCTTGAGCGGCGGCAGGGTGCGGGTCGTGGGAACGGTGATGGGCGCGCTCTTGATACAGCTCATAAGCAACACCTTTATTGCGAACGACCTGCCCTTCACGTGGGCCCAGGTGCTCACCGCCGCGATCATCCTGTTGGCCGTCTACCTGCAGAAGGGAAGGGGGGTGGTCTAGATGAGCACTAGATCGGCCGACACCGAGAGCCTGGGGGGGAGCCCCGCCTGGCGCGAGCGCCTGTTTACGACGCTCCAGCGGCGCGGGGCCATCGTCGTTTTGGTCCTGGTCGTTATCGTCTCCTCCGTAGCGTTCGACAACTTTCTCACGGAGCAGAACCTCGAGAATATCGTGCTCCAGGGGGCCTTTCTCGGCCTGATCGTGGTCGGGATGACCTTCGTGATCATAAGCGGCGGTATCGACCTGTCGGTCGGGTCGATGGCGGGTCTGGGCGGCATAATCGCTGCCCTCACCGCTGGGGCCTCCTGGCCGCTCGCCCTGATCCTGCCCCCCCTGGCGTGCGGGCTTATCGGGTGCGGCAACGGGCTCCTGATCGCCAAGGCCAAGATGGCGCCGTTCATCGTGACCCTGGCGGGGTTGCTCGGTATCAGGGGCCTGGCGCTGGCGCTCGCGGGCGAGAAGCCCATCGGGATCGACGGTAGCTCGCCTTTCGACTGGTTTGGACAGGGGCAGCTCCTGGGCATTTCCGTGCCCGTGGTCTTCGTGATCATCGCCTTCGCGGTGGGCGGCCTGATCCTCGCGCGCACCAGCTACGGGCGGATCATCTTCGCCATCGGCGGGAGCGAGGAGTCGGCACGCCTGATGGGGCTGCCCGTGGACCGGACGAAGGTGATCGCCTACACCGCGAGCGGAGCGCTGGCGGGCCTCGCGGGCGCCCTCCTCGCCGCCAGGCTCTCGGCCGGCGATCCCAACGCTGGCCTGGCCTGGGAGTTGGACGCCATCTCGGCGGTGGTCGTTGGTGGCACGTTGCTGACGGGCGGTGCCGGCACCATGAGCGGGTCGCTGGCGGGGGTCTTGCTCTTGAGCATACTGCAGAACCTGATCAACCAGCTGGGGACCCTGGGATCTTACGCGCAACAGGTGGTGAGCGGATTCTTCCTCATCGTTGTGGTCGTGGTGCAAGCGTACCTGAGCCGCAAGGAGAGATCTTGAAGTTCGGCCCCTGCTGGCACCACGATGATGCCACCGACGAATAACGCACACTCAAGCGCGCGATGCCCCATGAGATCGGCCTGGTCGGCATTGCACCCGCGCATCCTCCGCGGGTGTTGATGGACACGTTTTCGATCGCGGCATCGGCGCCTGAGATCCGTCCGAAGCACGAGCACGCCTACCGAAAGGACGTACGATGAACGTCGCAGACATTCTGGGTCGGGAACCCGCCATGTACATCGGCGGCTCCTGGGTATCGACGGACGAGACCAGGCCGGTGATCAACCCGGCGAACGAGTCGGTGGTCGCCGCTGTGCCCGAGGCCTCAGGGGAACACGCCGACCGGGCGCTCGAGGCCGCCGGGCGCGCCCAGCGGGAATGGAGCCGCAAGAGCGGTCCCGAACGCGGGGCGGTGCTGAAGGCCGTAGCTCGGGGCATTCGAGACCGGCAGGAAGAACTCGCTCAACTCGTGGTGGCGGAGCAGGGCAAGACGATCACCGAGGCCCGCGGCGAGGTCGGCGACGCGGCCGCCGGTTTCTTCGACTACTACGCCACCTTCGAGCGTGCCCAGGTGGGAAGCATGTTCGCGCCGGATGAGCCCGGCGAGCAGCTCCTCGTCAGGTCGGTTCCCTACGGCGTGGTGGTTGGCATCATCCCGTGGAATTACCCGGCGGCGCTCTTCGCCCGGAAGGTGGCACCGGCCATAATGGCGGGAAATACCATCGTGCTAAAGCCGCACGAGGACACGCCTTTGTCGGCGCTCGCTCTCGCCGCGATCGTGGAGGAGGCCGGGGTACCCCCCGGCGTCGTCAACGTCGTGACGGGCGCCGGCAGGGTCGTCGGCGATGCGCTGGTGCGGCACCCGATCACCGAGATGGTGAGCGTGACCGGCTCGGTACGCGGCGGACGGGAGATCCTTGCCGCGGCGGCGGAGAACATCACCCCTGTCTCCCTCGAGCTGGGAGGGAAGGCACCGTTCATAGTGCTGGAGGACGCCGACCTGGGCGCCGCGGTAGAGAACGCGGTGGACGCACGGTTCTGGAACTGCGGGCAGGTCTGTACCTGCAACGAGCGCACCTACGTGCAGCGCGGCGTCTACGAGGAGTTCGTCGAGCGCTTCGTCGAAGCGGCATCCTCCCTGCGCATGGGCGACCCCACGCGCGAGGATGTGCAGATGGGACCCAAGGTTAACGAACCGGAGCTGACGAAGGTCGAGGCCCTCGTCCGGGAGGCCGTGGGGCAAGGGGCCAACGTACGACTCGGCGGAGGTCGCCCGGAAGGGAGGGAGTTCGAAAAGGGGTACTGGTTCGAGCCGACGGTGCTCACCGAGACCACGAACGACATGGACATCATCCAGAGTGAGGTCTTCGGCCCCGTGCTCCCGATACAACCTTTCGACGATTTCGAAGAGGTAGTGGGCCTCGCCAACGACTCCCGGTACGGCCTGACCGCCTACGTGTATACCTCCGACCTCCACAAGGCGATGCGGGCCATCGACGACATAGACTTCGGCGAGATCTACGTGAACAAGATCGGACCCGAGCAGATCCAGGGTTTCCACACCGGCTACCGTCTCTCCGGCATGGGCGGCGACGACGGACCATACGGGTACGAGCGCTATCTCCGCAAGAAGACGGTGTACCTGCACTACGACGACTTCGGCACGCCCGCAGGGCTCCATCCCTAGCCGATCCGAAGACCTGGAGAGGTAGATGGAGAGGCAAGCATCAGCCCTGTTGGTCCTGACCTCGTACGAGGCACGCGTTGCGGCGGCCGTCTTCGAACGGCTCTTTCCGGCCGATGAGAACGGTCCCGGAGCCACAGACATCGGCGTCATAGCTTACCTGGACCGCGCGCTCGCTGGCGCCTATCGG
>DASUPX010000287.1:0-5316 GCA_036280905.1 Rubrobacter sp.
TCCGAGGAGGTGCAGACCTGCCCGGCGTTCAAGCAGGCGGCCCACACGGCCCCCTGCGCCGCGATCTCGATGTCCACGTCCTCACAGATGATGAAGGGGTCCTTGCCGCCCAGCTCCAGGTTGGCAGGGATGAGGCGATCGGCCGCCACGTGCGCCACCTTCCGTCCCGTCGCCTGGCTCCCCGTGAACGCCACCATGTCCACACCGGGATGCCTCACCAGGGCGTCGCCTACCTCGCCGGCCCCGTAGACGCCCTGGAGGACGCCCTCTGGTAGGTCGTCCATCAGCTCGATCATGCGCCTCGTGGCCAGCGGCGTCTCCTCCGAAGGCTTCAGGAGGACGGAGTTGCCCGCGGCAAGCGCGGGTGCGACCTTCCAGGCGGCCAGAAGAAGCGGGAAGTTCCAGGGCACGATGCAGGCCACGACACCGACGGGCTCCTTGACCACCAGGGCCAGCTGCTGGGGCTCTATGGGGGCCGGCAGGTATCCCACGGCGTCGCGCGCGATCTCACCGTAGTAATCGAAGCAGGCGGCCGTCCACCCGACCTCGTCGTGGTTCTCTATATAGGGCTTGCCGCCCTCGTGCGTCATGATCTCCGCCAGCTCGTCGGCGTGGTCCCTGAGGTTGCGCGCCAGGTCGTGGAAAAGCTCGGCACGGTCGAGCCCGGCGAAACCCCGCCACTCCCGGAGCCCGGCCCCCGCACGACCCACGATCTCGTCGATGTCCTCGCGCGAGGAGACGCGTATCTCCTCGATGCCCTCCTCCGTGGCAGGGTTGATCACCAGCATCGTCTCGTCCAATATGGTCTCCTTTCTGCCTCCTCGCGGGCAAGGGCGGGTTCGAAACCCGCCCCTACGGCGTTCTCATCGCCCTACGGGCGGATGTCTTACAGGTTTATGGCGATGTATTTGGTTTCGAGGTATTCCTCGATGCCTTCGGCGCCGCCTTCGCGTCCGAAGCCGGAGTGCTTGATGCCCCCGAAGGGTGCCGACGCGTTTGAGACGATGCCCTGGTTGAGGCCGACCATGCCGGTCTCCAGGCCCTCGCACACGCGCAGGGCGCGCTTGAGATCGCTGGTGTAGACGTAGGCCACGAGACCGTATTCGGTGTCGTTGGCGGCGGCGATGGCGGCCTCTTCGGAGTCGAAGGAGGCTATGGGGGCCACGGGGCCGAAGATCTCTTCCTTCAGCAGCGTGGCGTCCTCGGGGATACCGTCGAGCACGGTCGGGCGGTAGAAGTAGCCGGAACCCTCCATCTTCTCACCCCCGACCAGGGCCCTCGCGCCCTTGCCCAGGGCGTCTTCTACGAGCTCGGAGACCTTGCTTCTCTGGTCGTCGTCGATGAGGGGCCCGACCTCGACCCCCTCCTCCACGCCGCGCCCCACCTTCATGGCGTCCATCCGCTGCGCGAGCTTCTCGGCGAACTCGCCGGCTACCCCGTCCGCGACGTGGAACCGGTTGGCCGCGGTGCAGGCCTCCCCGACGTTGCGCATCTTGGCCACGATGGCGCCCTCTACGGCGGCGTCTACGTCGGCGTCGTCGAAGACCAGGAAGGGGGCGTTGCCGCCGAGCTCCATGGAGACCCGCAGGATCTGCTCCGCCGACTGCTCTATAAGCTTCCGCCCGACCTCCGTGGAGCCCGTGAACGAGAGCTTTCGCGCCCGCGGGTCGGAGATCAGGGGCCCCATCGTGCCACCCGAAGACGAGCTCGTCACCACGTTGAGGACGCCACCTGGCAAACCGGACTCCTCCAGGATGGAGGCGAGGGCGAGCATGGACAGGGGCGTCTGCTGGGCCGGCTTCATCACCATCGTGCACCCGGCCGCGATGGCCGGGCCGATCTTGCGCGTGCCCATGGCCATGGGGAAATTCCACGGCGTTATGAAGAGGCAGGGTCCCACGGGCTGCTTCATGGTGAGCATCCGCCCGGCGCCGGAGGGGGGCACAGCGTAGCGGCCCTCGATGCGGACGGCCTCTTCCGAGAACCAGCGGAAGAACTCGGCGGCGTAGGTGACCTCCGCCCTCGACTCCGCCAGCGCCTTGCCCATCTCGAGCGTCATCAGGAGGGCGAGATCGTCAGAGCGTTCAACGATCTTCTCGAAGGCACGACGCAGGATCTCACCCCGCTCACGTGGCGCCGTCTTGCCCCACTCGTCCTGCATCCCGTCGGCCGCATCAAGGGCGGCCATGGCATCGTCGGGCGTGCCGTCAGCGACCTCGCACAGGGCCTCGGCCGTCGAAGGATCCTCGACCAAGAGCGTGCCACCCCCCGAGGCCTCACGCCACTCGCCTCCTATGAAGAGTTGCTTGTTTACGCCGTCTACTACGCTTTGCTCGGAGGTTACGATGCTCACCGAAGCTCCTTTCTCCGTTTCTCCCGATGATACCCGTTGGAGATAACTCTTATGTCTGGGCCTGCGCGCCCCTCACGCTTCTTCCTGTACTCTGGCGGTGCCCCCCTCGGTCAGGCGCCGTTCCCAGGCCACCATGCTCTCCTCGGAGGGTCCGGGCGTCAGCAGGCTCACCACCACGAACGCGACGAGGCTGGCCACCAGCCCCCAGATTATGGGCGAGTTCGCGAAAAGCCCGTCCTTCACCATGAAGGCCACCACGGCGATGCTGCCCGCGGCCATGGAAGATAACGCCCCCGCCGCCGTCGCGCGCTTCCAGAACAGCGCCCCGACGATCGGCACGAAGAGCGCCCCGGTCAGGAGGTCGTAGGCGACCGTCAGGGCCCCGACCACATCGTTGACCGCGACCGAGGTCGCCAGCGTGGCAACGCCAACGAGCAGGGTGGTAACGCGGCTGACGAGCACCCTGTCGTGCTCTCCCCTGACGATGAAGCCGGCGTAGACGTCGTTGGCGAGGATGGTCGAGGAGGCGAGCAGCCCGGCGCTCGCGGTGGACATCACGGCGGCCAGGGCCGCCGCGAGCACGAGGCCCGTGACGCCGATGGGCAGGGTCTCTGTGGCTATCCTGGCGAAAGCGTTGTCCGGGGTGGCGAGGTCGGGCAGTATCACGGCCGCCGCGGTGCCAACCAGGGCGCCGGTGAGGGCGTAGAGCAGGCAGTACACCCCGGCCGCCACGCTGCCCCAGCGCGCGATCTGGGGGCTGGCCGCCGTGAAGACTCGTTGCCAGATGTCCTGCCCGATCATCAACCCGAAGAAGAACAGGACGAAGTAGGTGAAGATGGTCTGCCACCCGATGGTGGTGGGGTCGAAGTAAGAGGCGGGTAGGGCCTCCCGCATTCCCGAAAAGCCGCCGGCCCTCACGATCGCGATGGGCAGAAGTAGGAAGAAGATGCCGACCGTCATGATGCAGAACTGGATGATGTCCGTGAGCGTGATCGACCACATACCGCCGGCCACAGAGTAGGCGACGACGATCCCGCCGGCCACCAGGATCGCCACTGTGGGGGAGAGGCCGAGGACCACCTTGAAGACGGTCCCTATGGCGATGGTGGAGGTCACGGCTATCATGAGGGCGTAGGCGGCGATGATGAGCGCGCTGATCAGGCGCGAGGGTGCCCCGTAGCGATTTTCTAGCATCTCGGCCACGGTGTAGACGCCGAGGCGCGAGAGCCGGGTGGACATCAGGAGGCCCAGGGCGATGACGCCCATGCCGATCCAGAACACGAGCCACATGCCCGAGATGCCGTTCTCGTATCCGAGGGCCACGCCGCCGATGGTCGAGGCGCCGCCGAGCACCACCGCACTCAGGCAGCCGATGTACATGAACGGGCCCAACCTCCGCCCGGCAACGAGGTAGTCGTCGGCGCTGCGGGCCCTCGTGAGCCCCCAGTAGCCGGCGCCTATCATCACCGCGAAGTAGAGCAGCATGATCAGGTAGTCGAGCAGGTTCACGGAATCATCTCCCTCTCCGTTGCTTGCGCCCCCGCTACCACGCGAGCGCCTCTCTCTCGTCGACCTCGATCAGGGTCGGTCCCGCCTCAAGGACGGACCGCCGCAGCAGCGCGCCCAGGTGCTCCAGGCCCTCGGCCCGCTCGGCGCGGCAGCCGAAGCCGAGGGCTATGGCGAGGAAATCCGGCGTGTATATGTCGACCCCCTCCTGCGGTATGCCGCGCTCCACCATGTAGCGTTCTATCTCCGCGTAGCCGTGGTTGTTCCACAGCAGGATTGGGATCGGCATCTCCAACTCCACGGCGGTCGCGAGTTCGCCGACCGTGAACTGTAACCCACCGTCGCCAAGGAGCGCCACAACCGGCCGTTCCGGTCTGGCGAGCCCGGCGCCCAGGGCGGCCGGCAGCGCGTAGCCCAGCGTTCCGTAGCCCGTGCTGGAGTTGAAGTACGAGCGCGGGCGCCCGGCCCCGTAGAACATGTTTGCGCTGTAGATCGGCTGGGTGGAGTCACCCACCAGGATCACGCCGGGCAGGGCTTCCTGCACCGCCGCCACAAAGCGCTGGTGCAGACGCTGCCGCCCGTCCAGGCGCCGTTGCGACAGTTCGCGCAGCGTCCTCGCCCGTGCTTCCGCCGCGGTCGTGTCTGCCTCGTGGCCACTCAACTCACGCTCAAGGGCCTCAAGAGCAGGGCCGGCGTCGCCCAGGATGGCGACGTCGGGCAGCGCGTTGCCGGCGAGTTGCCCCGGATCGATGTCGACACGGATCAGACGCCCGTTCAGGGCGGGACGCCCATCGAACAGCAGCGTGTCGGTCTCGCCGAGTTCGGTGCCGACGGCTAGCACGACGTCGGCCTGGGCCAGTTCTTCCAGCACCACGGGCTGGGAGAGCGTGCTGCCGGTGCACAGGGGATGATCGAAGGGCACTATCCCCATGCCGTTGACGGTGGTCACCACGGGCGCCCCGAGCCGCTCTACCAGGGCGCGCGCCTGGGGGGCCGCCTCGCTTGCCCCGCCCCCCAGCACCACGAGCGGACGTTCGGCCCCGCGCAAGAGCTCGGCGGCCGCGGCGACCGCTTCTCCGGCGGGTCCCGGTCGGGAGACGAACGCCGCCCTCTGCTTCTGGACGTGGTCGGCGGGGGCTGTGATCACGTCCAGCGGCACTTCGATGTGGACCGGACGCGGCCTGGCGGCGTCAAACACCGCGAAGGCGCGCGCCAGCACCGCGGGCAGCTCGTCCGGGCGTTGCAGGGTATGGCTGAACGCGGTCAGGCCGGCCATCAGGTTGCGCTGGGAGGGCAGCTCGTGCAGCCTTCCTTCGCCCAGGCCCAGTTCGTGCCTGTTGTTCACGCTGGAGATCACCAGCAGCGGGACCGAGTCCGCGTAGGCCTGCCCCAGTGCCGTTGCTATGTTGGTCAGGCCGGGGCCGGTGATGACAAAGCAGGCCGCCGGCCGGCCACAG
>DASUPX010000288.1:0-14797 GCA_036280905.1 Rubrobacter sp.
CGCGTGCTACGTGCCGTAGCCGCCGCCGACGGCTCGGTGGGCCGCATTCTGGACGGTCATTTCAACGGCGTGGAACGGGTCTCACTTCTCGCCCCCGAACCCCTGCGTTCAGCCGAGCTCGCGGCCGTGGGTGCGGGCGAACTGCGCCTCGGGGTCTGGGGAGCGGATCCCATCCCCGGTGAGGGAGTCCCTGCCCGCCTCGTAGATGGCACGGAGGGAAAGACGATCACCGGCGTCAAGACCTTCTGTTCCGGTTCGACCGGCCTTGACCGGGCGCTGGTTCTGGTGCGCGGCGATGCCCCTGGGCCACCCCTTCTCGCCTACGTGGATCTCTCGAGCGGCGTGGAGATTGATCCGGGCTGGTTCAAGGGCGCCGGCATGCGCGCTTCAGAGAGCCACCGCGTGATCTTCGACGGGGCGCCCGTGCTCGCGGTTCTCGGCGAACCCGGCGAACTCCTTCGCGAGCCCTACTTCAGCCGCGACGCCGTGCGCACGGCCGTGAGCTGGGCGGGGATCGCCGATGCGGCCGTCGAGGCGACGCTCGACGTGCTGGCGGCGAAGGCTGGGGGTGGAGATCCCGACGACGTGGTCTCCCTCGCAGCCGGACAGATACTCACAGCCCAGGGAACCATCGACCGCTGGCTGACGCACGCGGCCGCCCTCGCGGACGAGGATCCCGCCTCGCTACCCGGCATCTCGACCCAGTTGCGGCAGGCCGTCGCCAGTTCTTGCCGCGAGATACTGGACGAGGCGGCGAGGGCGGTCGGGTCGCATCCGTTCGCCACCTCCGGCCCGCTGGACCGGGCGAGACGAGACCTCGGGCTGTTCCTGCTCCAGCACCGCCTGGAACCCGCGCTCCTGCGACGCGGCCGGCTGGCCATCGCGGAGAGGTCTTGAGCGGCCGACTGGGGCGCGAGTACTTCGAGAAGCTCTACGCCGAGTCAGAAGACCCGTGGGACTTCGAGGTTAGCCAGTACGAGCAGAACAAGTACGCCAGAACCCTGTCGACGCTTGGAGACCGTACCTTCCGGAGGGCCTTCGAAGCGGGGGCTTCCATCGGGGTCTTCACGGAGATGCTGGCGGGCCGTTGCGACGAGCTGGTCGCCGTGGACGTGTCGGAGCGGGCGGTCTCGGTGGCCCGGCGACGCCTCGCCGGAAAGGACCACGTCAGGGTCGAGCGGAGGACCCTACCAGAGCAGATGCCAGAGGGGCCGTTCGACCTGATCGTTGCCTCCGAGGTTTTGTACTACTTTCCAAGGGAAGAAATGCTAACGGTACTGAGCGGCTTCGAGCATGAGCTGGCACCGGGGGGAGTTCTGCTCGCCGTCCACTGGCGCAGGAAAACAGAGACATACCCATTGCAGGGAGACGAGGTGCACGAACTTCTCGTGGAGCATACGCGGCTTCTAAACAAGCAGACCATCGTCGAGCCGGATTACCGCCTCGACCTCTTCGAGGACGAGGGGTGAACCCCGAAGAACACCTTGTGATCGTGGGCGGCGGTCCTGCCGGCCTCGCGACAGCCCGGGCCTACAGGCAGACCGGAGGACGGGCGCGCGTCACGCTCCTGTCTTCCGAGCCGTACGCTCCATACAATCGTCCGCCCCTGACCAAGGAATACCTGAGGGGCGAAGCCTCCCCCGAAGACCTGCCCCTCGAAAGCGACGGCTGGTACGGGGACAACGACGTGGAGCTCAGGCTCTCCGTGAACGTCGCAGCGATTCGAAGGGAAGACCAGACCGTCGAGCTGGACGACGGCGAGAAGCTATCTTACGACGCTTGCGTGCTCGCCACGGGCTCCGAGCCGATCCGGATCCCCGTTCCCGGTGCAGAAGACCCGGAGATACTCGTGATGAGGACCATCGAGAACTCGAGGCGCCTGCAGGGCCGCGTTGGAGAAGACGACACCGTCGTGGTCGTGGGGAGCGGCTTCATCGGGTGCGAGGCCGCCGCCTCGCTCGCGATGCGGGGTGCTGAGGTGACCCAGATCAGCCTGGAAGAATCGCCGCAACGCGAACGTCTCGGACAGGAGGTCGGGAACCGCATCGAAGGCTGGCTCCGCGGCTACGGCGTCGACCTGCGCCTGGCCACGAACCTGGAGGGCATCGAGCGCTCGGAAGCCGGTTACGAGTTGTCCATGGACGGAGCTGGCACTTTATCCGCCGGCACCGTGGTCTTCGGCACTGGCGTCGCGCCCCGCACCGGTCTCGCTGAGGAGGCCGGCCTGGAGGTAGACGGCGGGGTCGTAACGGACTCTTCGATGCGAACCAGCGCCCCCGGCATCTTCGCGGTTGGCGACATCGCCAGAGCCTACAACGAGTCTGCCGGCCGTCACCTTAGCGTCGAGCACTGGGGGGATGCGCTCGAACACGGACGTATCGCGGGGACCGTGATCTCCGGCGGCGAAGCCGCATGGGGTATGGTGCCAGGATTCTGGTCCACCATCGGCGACGAGACCCTGAAGTACTGGGCCTGGGGAGACGGCTGGGACGAGCAGCTCTTCGAGGACAGGGGCGAAGCCTTCACCGTCTGGTACGGGAAAGAAGGAACGCTCGTCGGCGTTCTCTCCCACAACGCGGATGAGGACTACGAACGCGGACGCGAGCCCATCGAACGCGGGGCGTCCTTCCCCGGATGAAGCCCGCGCTGCCACACCCGGCCCTCAGGGCCTGCGTCGTCGTGCCCGCCCGCAACGAGCAGGATCTCATCGCCTCCGCGCTGCGGTCCCTGGCGGCCCAGACCGGCATCGAACCTTACGAGTACGAGGTGTTGGTCGTGCTCGATAATTGCACCGACGCAACCGAGAAACGGGCGAGGCAGGTTGCCGACGATCATCCCGAACTCCGGCTCCATCTGCTCGACGGGCCGGGTCTTGGTTCGGGCCACGCGCGAAGGATCGGCATGGACGCCGCCTGCGAGAGGCTGATCGGCCTGGGGCGCCCGAAGGGGCTCGTGGCATCCACAGACGCGGACACCACCGTCGCCCCCGACTGGCTCTCGGTACAGTTAGATGCCGTTGGGCGAGGCGCTCGCGCCATCGGGGGCCGAATCGAGCTCGACCAGGGATCGCTATCCGAGGCTGCCATTCGCTGGCATGCCGAGCGAGGGAAGGCCCGGCACCACAAGCTTCTGGCCGATCCGGATAGGCTCGGCACGACGGAGCACTGGCAATTCAGCGGCGCCTCTCTTGCTCTGACGGCCGAGACCTACGCCAGGGTTGGCGGCCTGGAGCCGAGGGCGGCGCTGGAAGACGAGGGCCTGGAACAGGTCCTTCGCGAGGAACGTATCCCAATAGACCGCCTGCTCTCCGTCCGGGCCACCACTTCATCGCGGCTGGAGGGTCGCGCCAGCCAGGGCCTCGCCCACGACCTCGCCGCCGCCAGTTCCCGCCTCGACGATACGAACACTCCACATGCTCGTGGACAGGATCGATTGTTTCCCACAGTGCAGGGCACCCGTCAGTAGGTCCTCTACCCTCTTCGGACACCCTCCCACAGAGTCAAATACAGAGGGGCTGAATCGTTACCTACCAGATTCGGCCCCTCTGGTTGCCTGCTAGTACTTCGGTCCCTCCTGGGGGATGCCGATCCTGGAATCTCCCTGGGCTGCGTCGAAGTCGGTCGCCACGTCGGTACCGGCCACCCGAGCACCGCGACCGGCAGAGCCACCACTAAATCCCACGGCGCCTGGAGCGCCGGTGGCCACCACGCTGATGATGTCAACACCGGCCGGCACCACGAAGGTGTCCTCCGAGCCAGTCGGGCGAAGGTGCACGTCCTGATGCCCGCGGCGGAAGAACAACTACCCCCCGCCGCGCGGGCTGGGCTCGCGTTGTAGGCGAGCAGGACCGCCACTAGCAACGTCACGAACGCGACCGACGCGGCCACGCGCAAGCCGGGCCCGACACGTCTTCTCACGCCATGGCCCAGTATCGTTAACGCATGCACACCGATTCCCCTTCCGTCCGTACGGGCGGGACGTGGTGCTCGGGCCCACGCGCTAGAGAGACTCCATATCTCACCGTTCGGCAACCCGGCTACCTGCCTCGTCGCAGGCCCGTGGCTTTGCGCCCCCGCCTCACGGCGGGTTTGCCTTTGTCGCGGCACTGGAGTGCGCGGAAGCCCCGAGCCCAGCACGCCGCAGCCGAGGTCGGCATCCACCAAATGGGCTAGATCCGGGGCGCAATTCCCGGGGCGGGCACGCGCAATACTTACGCACTACCCGCCCCGAACTACACCTCGCCGCCCATTAACTGATATGAGCCGTCCGCGCGGCCTGCAGGTCGGGGCTTCCCGCCGTCGAGAAACCATAGATCGTCGTCGAGGTAAACTCGTCCCCCGGGTTCAGGACCGTGGAGGGAAAATCGGGTTGGTTGGGCGAGTTCGGGAAGTGCTGGGTCTCCAGCGCAAAACCGTCGCCCTGCCGGTAGGTGTTGCCACCCTTTCCAACAAGTTCGCCGACCAGAAAGTTGCCCGAGTAAAACTGCACGCCGGGCTGGTCCGTGTAGGTCAGCAGGACGCGACCGCTCTGCGGATCCTCGACACTAGAGATCAGGCGCATCCCCGAACCATCGAGCACCCAGTTGTGGTCGTAACCGTGCGCCCGCACCAGTTGCTCGTCTTTCTCGCGGATGTCGCGGCCGATTGGTTTCGCGGTGCGGAAGTCGAAGGGGGTGCCCTCGACGGACGAGATCTCGCCCGTCGGGATCTGGGTCTCGTCGGTCGGCGTGTAGGACCCGGCATTGATCTGGAGCAGGTGCCCGTACACGTTCCCGGACCCTTCGCCAGCGAGGTTGAAGTAGGTGTGGTTGGTCAGGTTGATGACGGTCGTCTGATCGGTGGTCGCACGGTAGTCGATGCGTAGCTCGTCGTCCCGCGAGAGCGTATACGTCACCTCGGTCTCGACGGTCCCTGGAAAGCCGTTGTGGCCGCCGGGGTCGGTACAGGCGAGCTCGAGCGCCACGGAGTTCGGGCCCTCCTCCGGGGCGGCGCCCCAGACCCGCATGTTGAACGCACCAGGGCCGCCGTGCAGCGTGTTGGGGCCGTTGTTCACGGGGAGCTCACAGGTCTTGCCGTTCAGGCGGAACCTGCCGTTGGCGATCCGGTTTCCGTAGCGACCGATGGCGGCCCCGAAGTACGTGGTGCCCGAGCCTCCATCGGCGGGGTTCGTGGCGTTCTCCACGTAGCCTTCCAGGCTTGAGAAACCGAGGGCGACGTTGTCTACCCGTCCCGCGCTGTCCGGCACGAGGATGGAGACGACGGTCGAGCCGTAGTTGGTGATCTCCACGGTCATCCGCCCGTTGGAGAGCGTGTAGAGATGAACAGGCTCGTCGTCCACGCTCCCCCATTCTTGCCTGGAGATGCTCATGCCGCTGCTCCCCGAAGGTGACCCCTGGCCCGAATGCGAAGTAGCCGCGATGGCCCGCCCCGCCATGCCGAGAAGCGCCGCGCTGGCAAGCCCGGAACCGCCCGGCTTCGAGAAATCCTGTCGACCGAGTCTACGATCCTCGAGTCGTCGCTCCATCCTGGCACGCTCTCCTTTACACCATTCGTAGGCTACAGGTTTCAGTAAAACCACCTGTTGTCTGTAGCCTTGTTGCCAATTCTGGTTCTCTTGCTTCAAGCATCCGCCTAGAATAGCCACTCGTGGTCGGGATCGTTCCTGAACTTCCACTCGCGGACGGGCCCCGCCATGACGTTGAGGTAATACAGGTCGTAGCCGGGGGGCGCGGAGACCGCGTGGTAGCCGCGTGGGACGAGCACGGTGTCACCGTCTACCACGGTCATGGTCTCGTCCAGGGAGCGGTCGCCGGTGTAGACCCTCTGCACGGCGAAACCCTGGGGAGGTTGGACCTTGTGAAAGTAGGTCTCCTCCAGATAGCTCTCCTCAGGCAGGTCGTCCTGGTCGTGCTTGTGCGGCGGGTAGCTCGACCAGTGCCCGTTGGGAGTAATGACCTCTACGACCAGCAGCCTCTCCGCCTGGCCCTCGGCCATCAAGATAGGGTGGACCTGACGTTCGGCGTTGCCGGACCCTCGCACCTCTACTTCGATGTCTTCGGGGCGGATGAGGAAGGCCTCGACACCGTTCTCAGCCGGGGCCGAGCAGACTGCCAGCTCCAGGTAGGAATCGGCCTCCACAGAGTATGCCGTTCCTGGCGGAAGATAGACCGCGTAAGGTGGCCCCTCGAACACCGAGTCGCGTCCCCCGATGCCCGTCCACGCTTCGTCCCCGGCCGAGACGTTGCAGTAGCCTTCGAGCAGGACCAAACAGACTTCCTCGTCTCCCGTCTCTCGCTCCACGGTCCTTCCCGCATCGAGGCGCAGCACCTCGAAGCCCACGTACTCCCACCCGGCCGACTCCGGCGTGACCTTTACCACGCTGCCGTCTTCCGCTGGATTCTGGACTATGCCCACTACAAGATCCGACACGTTCCAATCCCCTTCCCAGACCTGGTGATCCCTGGCTACAGACGTCCCTGAATACGCTCAGAGGTGACGTCGCTCTGCACGCCTGTTCTGGACGTACTCCTCCCTGGCGGCGACGACGGTCTCCATCTCCGACACCTCGGCGACCGGCACGTCCCAGAACGATTCGTAGTCAGGCACACCCTCGTAGCGGTCCACAGGGATGTGGATCACCACGGTCCGGTCAGCCTGCCTGGCACCTTCTAGCGCGTCCCGGAGTTCGGCGACCGCGGTGGTTCTCATCACCAGCGCGCCAAGGCTCTCGGCGTTCGTGGCCAGGTCCACCGGCAGCACCCCACCCGGGTCATCCTCGGAGTCGAGGCCGATGGAGCCGTTCTTGCGGTAACGGTAGTGGGTGCCGAAGCCCTGAGATCCGACAGAGCGCGACAGGGCGCCGATTGAGGAGAAACCGGAGTTGTCCACGAGCACGATGATGAGCTTGTAACCCTCCTGGATGGAGGTGACGATCTCGGCGTTCATCATCAGGTAGGACCCGTCGCCGCACATCACGTACACCTCACGGTCGGGGTCCGCCATCTTGATCCCCAGGCCGCCAGCGATCTCGTATCCCATGGTCGAGTATCCGTACTCGACGTGATAGCCCTTGGCGTCGCGGGTCCGCCAGAGCTTGTGAAGGTCCCCGGGCATGGAACCGGCGGCGCACACCACCACGTCCCGCGGACGCGAAGCCTGGTTGACCGCCCCGATGACCTCGCTCTGCGCCGGGAGCGGCGCGTGCCCCAGCGAATACAGACGTTCTACCTCCGCATCCCAGTCCGCGTTGGCACGCCGGCTCTGATCGCGGTACTCCGGCCCCACCTGGTCTCCAACAAGACGGCTATCCAGGGCCGTCAGCGTGGCGCGGGCGTCTCCAACGAGGGCGAGCCCGGCGTGCTTGTGGGCGTCGAAGTCGGCGATGTTGACGTTGACGAAGCGGGCGCTAGGGTTCTGGAAGGCGGTCTTCGAGGCCGTAGTAAAGTCGCTCCACCTCGTTCCAACCCCGATGACCAGGTCGGCCTCGCGGGCCGCCCGGTTGGCGGCGAACGTACCCGTGGCGCCCACGGCCCCTAGCGCCAGAGGGTGATCGTAAGGCATCGAACCCTTGCCGGCCTGCGTCTCGCCGACGGGGATTCCGGTACTTTCGGCAAAGCGGTGCAGGGCCCCCGTCGCCTCGGAGTAGATGGTGCCCCCGCCGCTGACGATCATCGGCCGTACTGACGCCCGTATCAAGCTCACGGCGTCCTCCAGGAAGTCTGCGTCAGGAAGCGGCCGGCCAACACGCCAGACGCGCTTGTCGAAGAACTCCTCTGGATAGTCGCGGGCCTCTGTTTGCACGTCCTGCGGAAGGGCGAGGGTCACGGCCCCGGTCTCGGCCTGGTTCGTGAGCACGCGCATGGCAGACAGGGCGGCCGGCATGATCTGCTCGGGACGCATGATCCTGTCGAAGTAGCGTGACACGGGCCGCAAGCTATCGTTGACGGAGAGGGTTCCATCGTGTGGGGCCTCCAGCTGCTGCAGTACGGGGTCGGGCCCGCGCGAGGCGAAGATGTCCCCCGGAAGGAGCAGGACGGGCAGGCGGTTTATGGTGGCCAGCGCCGCCCCCGTCACCAGGTTGGTCGCGCCAGGGCCTATAGAAGACGTGCAGGCGAGAGTCTGGAGCCGGTTCTTCTGTCGCGCGTAGGCAGATGCGACGTGGACCATGGCCTGCTCGTTGCGTGCCTGGTAGTAGGGCATGTCCTCGGGGTACTGCTGGAGGGCCTGGCCCATGCCCGCGACGTTGCCGTGTCCGAAGATACCGAAGCAGCCCGCGAAGAAGCGTTGCTCAACCCCGTCCCGTTCCACATACTGGTTCGCGAGGAACCGAACCAGCGCCTGGGCCATCGTGAGTCGTACCGTGCCCAACTCCCTCACCTCCGGTTCGCCGTGCGTACAAGGGTCATGCTACAAGGGACAGCCTACTCCACCTCGGTTCTGGCCGCCCGACCTTTCGGTTAGACTTCCTGCATTCGGCCGCCCACTTATGCGATTCTCGACTTTAACGGTATCGTTAACCACCGCAGGTCATAGCCACTAGCAGCGTGACGACCAGCAACCACAGACGATTTCACGTCCGGCTCACCCTTTCGAGCCACCGTTCAGGCTGTTCTCCACGAACGTCAGGCTCTTCTTTACATCTCGTAGCGGGCCTTCGCCCTCCGGCGGTTCGTCTTCCACCACCGAATCCTGCTCCAGCACGTACCAGCCCGAGTACCCTCCGTCATCCAGGACCTCCAGCAGCCGGCCGATGTCGATGTCGCCGTCGCCGAGGGGCCGGAACGCTCCCTGCTCCGCGGCCTCCCTGAAATCGAGCTCCCTGCTCGCCAGCCGGGCAGCCAACTCGTAATCCACGTCCTTGAGGTGTACGTGGTTGACCCTGCCGGCCGCCAGCCTCGCTATCTCAACGGGATCGCTGCCCCCGATCGCGAGGTGGCCGGTGTCCAGGCAGAGCCCCATGTCGGAGCCGTCCAGGAAGCGCCTGAGCTGGTCGTCGCGCTCGATGACGGTCCCGAAGTGCTGGTGCAGGGAGACCGCTACGCCATGACGCTCGCAGATCCGCTCGACCTCCCCGAGCGACGCGAACAACGTGCTCCACGCGTCCTCATCCGCCTCGAATACCTCCCCGTAGTTTTCCGACCCCGTTGAGGCCGCGAGCACAACCACGTCGGCCCCCGCCGCGGCGAAGAAGTCCGCCCTTCTCTCGACGAAGGCAAGTTGTTCGTCAAGCACGTCCGGCACGTGCAACACGGCCGGCACGAAGCCGCCGACCAGGCTCAGACCGTGTCCTCCCAGCACCGCAGCGACCTCGGTGGTCCCATCAGGCAGAAACCCCTCCGGGCCGGCTTCCATCGCCGTCAGGCCGAGCGACGCCGCCTCGCGCAGCACCCTATCGGCCGGCATCTGGTAGCCCCAATCCGGAACCTCGATAACACCCCAGGAGATAGGGGCGCCGGCGACGCGCGCGCTCACCCGACCACCTCCGAACCCACGTTTGCGTAAAGGGCCGGGGCCTCTAGCGCCGGAACCTTCTGGGGAGATCTGGAGCGTAGCGAGGCGATGCAGGCATCTGCGACCACGAGCGCGGCGTAGCCGTCCCAGGCGTCCGGTCCGGCGGGAGCATTGCCCCGCAATGACTCGACCCAACTCCGCAACTCTATAACGTACGCCTCGCGGAACCTCTGGAGCCAGTCTTCCTCGACCTCCTGGGAGATCGCAAGGCCCCGGCGAACCACAGCGCCGTTCGATGGTCCCAGCTGAGCGGTGCCCGACTTGCCAACCAGCTCCACGCCCACCTCGTAGCCGTACTCGCTGACCACGTAGGTCTCGATCGTGCCAAGGCGCCCGCCCGTAGTGCGGAACTGGATCACCTGCAGGTCGAGCACGTCTCGGCCAAGTTTCGGGGCCGTGTTCGTCCCTAGGGCGTAGACCTCCTCGATCTCCTCCCCGAGATACCACCGGGCGGAGTCGAGATCATGGATGGTCGAGTTCGTAACGACAGAGGCGGAATCCAGGCCCGGCTCCTGGTCCAGGTTTCTGTGCCAACCTTTGAACAGCATGGGCACGCCAATGTCCCCCGAGTCAGCCGCCTCCTTGACCGCGACGTGCTCCGGATCGTACCGCCGCATGAAGCCCACCTGAACCAGTTTTCTGCCCAGCCGCCCCTCGGCCTCCAGGATCTCGAGGGCCCCGCTGGCGTCTTCGGCGAGCGGTTTCTCGCACAGCACCGGCTTCTCGTTCTCCAGGCACTCGAGCACCAGCGGCAGGTGGGTCGGGTCCGGCGAGGCGATCACGACCGCCTCAACGGCATCGTCACGGATCAGCTCTACGGGATCCTCGTAGACGGCCGCGGAACCACACCTTTCGGCGAGGCTGCCGGCCCGCTCGGTGTCGAGGTCGGCGACCGCGACCAGCCTGGCATTAGCGATCACGTCGTGGACGTTCTCCGCGTGCATGGTGCCCATGCCGCCGGTTCCTATCACCCCGACCGCCACCTGAAAAGGGTCTTGCACCTGAGCCTCCTCACGTTCGTTGCTGATTGGTCTCGTCCGACCGCCTCTGCGGGAACCGCTCATCGGGTTACCCGGTTCTGTTGCTCGTTCCTGCCCCGCCAGAGCGAGATCATGCGCCCGTACCGCTCCGTGACCGAGGACATCAGGTCCTCCTCTGAGGTCTCGCCGGCCAACCAGAGCCGCGCCTCTGCGCCGTATATAGACCGACCTATCGCGAACCCGTTGCAACGCGGCTCGGCGGCCGCGGCGGCGAAGAACCGGGCGAGCTCCTCTTCTTCGAGGGCCTGGCCGAGCACCAGTACGCCGGCGCAGTAGGGGTCGCCCTCGCTAACGACCTCGCCGATCCTCCTCCACACCTCGGGGTCCCGGTCTGGCGGGAGCTTCCACCAGTCGGGGCGAACCCCGATCTCGTAGAAACGTTCGATTAGCTGGACGAGGTCGTTCTCGCCGTAGCTGGTGGAAGGGGGAGCCTGGACCTCCAGTAGTAGCCGCCGGTCGTTCTTGACGCACGCGTCAAAGAGTTGCCGGACGGATCTCTCCTGTACCTCGCTTATCCCGGGATCGTCGTCCGGGTGCATGTAGAGGTTGCACTTGACGACGTGCTCCTCAGGCCAGGTCCTGATGGTGGCGGCAGGATTCGGCCCGCCGACAAACTCTACGGGACGGCTCCCGGCGACCTCGACGGCGTGCGAGATCCAGACCCCGCTACCGGTGATCTCCTCCAGGGCCTTTCGCCCGTAGATATCGTCCAGGAGGACGCCGGCCGACGGCTCGTCCTCGGCAACCCGCATGAACGCCCGCGCAAGAAGCAGCTTCAGCTCCCGCAATCGCCCGCGGTCCACCCCGATCTCGTCTACAGCATCTTCTAGTTGCCAGCGGTGGTCGATCGCGAGCACGCACAACTCTTGGGGCTCCCGGCGTGTGGTGACGCGATGCAGATGCTCCAGCCACCCGTCGTCACGCAGCCGGCGCGGCCTGTCGGTCAGGTCCAGGAAGTACCGCAGTTCCTCCGGGGTGGGCATGGCCGGCGAGCAGCCGTGGCGGGAGACGACCATGGCACCACAGGCGTTCCCGATCCGCAGGCACTCCTCCAGCGGCTCATCCCGCAGCCACCTGGATAGAAAACCGCTCATGAAGGCGTCGCCGGCGCCAACCGAATTGAAGACCTCCACGGGAAAGCCGGGTACGCTGACGCCATCCTGCAGGTCCTCGGGGATCTCCCCGGGGAAAACAATGGCCCCCATCGCACCAACCTTGAGCACGATCGTGGCGCTGCAGACCGAGCGGATGGCCAGAAGCGAGTCCCGGGTGTCAGAATGGCCGCCGGCTATCCGGATCTCCTCTTCCGTACCCACGACGAGGTCGCAGCTAGGTAGCACGGACCTGTACTGTTCCGTGACCTCCGCGCTCTCGACGAACATCTCTCCACCCTGCTGGTGGGAAGCCACGCCCCAGAACACAGGCCTATAGTCAAGGTCGAAAACTACCCTGGTCTCCGCCTCCCCGGCTGCCCTTACAGCCTTGAACGTCGCCGACCGGCTACCTGGACGCGAGAGCGGAGTACCGGTAACGAGCAGCGCCTCCGATGAGGCTATGAAGTCAGGGTCCACGTCTTCTTCCTCGAGCGCCATGTCGGCGGCGTCGCCGTAGGCAAAGATCCGGGGAAAATCGTCCACGTCCCTTATGGCGAGCAGCACATAGGGCGTCAGGTGCTCCGGATCGAAGGTAACGTGGCTCACGTCGACGCCCGTATCCGCCATGGTCCTTCGCACGAAGCGGCCCATCTGCTCTTCCCCGACTCGCGTGAGCATGGCGGTCCTGACGCCCAACCGGGCCGTGTTCAGGGCGATGTTGGCCGCGCTGCCACCGACGTACTTGCGGAAGGACTGCACGTCCTCGAGTCTGGCTCCCTCCTGCTCCGCGTAGAGGTCCACGCACGTACGTCCGATGCACACGAGCTCCACCACCCGCTCCCGACCACCGGTCATGGTCCCGGCCAACCCACGCCGATATCTTCTGCCACGCTTCCCCTCCCCCTCTAGCCCCCACTACGACGCTGGCTGACAGGCCGTCAGGGTTCCAGACTTCCCAACGCCGCACCCGTCAGCGCCCTGGACCCTTCCCCGACTCTCCCCATACCAGACGGAGCCGTGCGAATGGCCCGACATCAGAATATCAGCAACAACCGAACTTCTCAGGCACGCCACCGGACGAACTGTCCACGCGTACAAGTTGCAGGCGTGGGCAGTCCGCTGACGGGTGCTACATGTCGAAGTTGCAGGGCCTCGGAGAGGGCTCAGGTTTGAGTGTGGTCGCGCCTCAGTCTCCGGTCAGCAGCATGGGGTTCCACACCACCTCCCAGAGGTGTCGGTCCGGGTCTTCGAAGTAGCCAGAGTAGCCGCCCCAGAAGGTCTCATGGGCTTCCTTCACGATAGCCGCCCCCGCCTCCCTGGCTTGCTGCATGATCTCATCGACCTCATCCCTGGAGGAGACGTTGTGCCCGAGCGTGAACTCCGTCGGACTCGAAGGCCCTTCGGGTACCGTGGAATCCCGGGCGATGCTCGCTCGCGGGAAGAGCGCGAGCGTCAGGCCGGCTTGCAGCTCGAAGAAGGCTACGGCCCCGTGCTCGAACTCTTCCCCTATTATGCCCTGCGTGGAGAGCCCGAGGCCGTCCCGGTAAAAACGGAGCGACCTCTCGAGGTCATCGACGCCGATGGTGATAACGGTGATGCGGGCTTTCATGCTTCTCCCAAGTTATCCACGTGTACTTCGCGGTACGGAGCCATACCTGCTAGGACGTCTGGCGCTTCTCCTGGTACTGCTGGATGCTCTCGTAGACATCGTCGGGGAACTGTAGCTCGTTGTACACGTTGCACGCGTCTGGATCGTCGGGGTTGGGGCAGATAGCGAAGTCCTGCTGGTCCTGGAACTCGAGGATCTTCTCGCGCCTGGGCGGGCTGTAGCCCTTGTCCTCCACCTGCTGCACCATGGCCCGGATCTCCTGCTCATCGGCGTCGTGGTCTTGCGTTAGAAGCTCCACGAGCTCGTCGTTGGAGACGAAATGGCGGCCAATCATGGCGAACACGAGACGGCCGTAGTGGCCAATGTCCTCGCCGTTATCGAGCGCGTCTAGCATGTGGGCCATCATCGGGCTCTGGCGCAAGTCTTCTACGGGCATCGGTGTGCTCCTCTCGGGTGGTTACAGCCCGAAATATACGCGCGGGATCGGTTCATAACGTGAACACGACTACTCCCGGAGCTCCCGCATGAGGCGCGGCAGCACTTCACCCGCCAGCCCACGCAACACGTGTTCGGCGTGCGGCGTGAGCGGGGTATGTTCCGGGTTTACCTCCACAAGGATCGCCCCACCTTCGAGCGCCTCGTAGGGCAACGCCGCGGCGGGATAGACGAGGCTGGAGGTGCCGACGGAGAGGAAGATGTCCGCGCCCCGCGCCGCTTCCGATGCCGCGTCCAGCGTATCGGGCGGCAGCATCTCGCCGAACCAGACCACGTCGGGCCTGAGGGGGGCACCGCAGGACGGGCAGACCGGGGGCGACTCGCTCGCCTCGTAATCGTCGACCTCGACGCCCTCCGCCGAACACCGTGTCCGCAGTATGTTGCCGTGCAGCTCGATCGCGCGCCGGCTGCCGGCCCGCTGGTGAAGACCATCGACGTTCTGGGTCACGAGGGTGAAGTTCGGATGGAGGTCCTGCATCTCGACGAGGGCAAGGTGTCCGGGGTTGGGCGCCGCCCGCCCGACCAGCTCGCGCCGCCACGCATACCAGTTCCATACCAGCCCGGGGTCCCGTTCGAAGGCCTCCGGGGTCGCGAGCTCTTGCGGATCGAAGCGTTCCCAGAGTCCGGTCTGGGCCTCGCGGAAGGTCGGTACGCCGCTCTCGGCGGAGATACCGGAGCCGGTAAGGACGACCGTGTGGGAGGAATTGCGCAGGGCGGAGACCAGGTCTGGCGCCGGGTCCTCCAACGTCTAGCCGGTCACGGCGCGCAGCAGGTTCTTGGGACCCTCCGCCGCTGGCACCTTCTGCTCCTCGCCCGAGGCCATGTTACGCACCGTGAGCACGCCCTGCGCCAGCTCGTCCTCGCCCAGGATGACGGCGTAGGTGGCACCGGCGCGGTCTGCCTGCTTGAACTGCGCCCGCATCCCACGCCCCCCGAAGTCGAGGTCCGCCGAGATGCCCTCCCCCCGCAGAGCACCGGCGAGCCGCATGGCGGGGATGCGGGCCTCTTCGGAGAGGGTGACGAAGAACACGTCGAGGCCCGGCTGTTGCT
>DASUPX010000289.1:0-5514 GCA_036280905.1 Rubrobacter sp.
GGAACGCGCGCCTTCAGCCACTCGGGGCGGCCATGGGAGCCGGGCAAACCCCTCGACTGCTGGCGGAAGGGCAGATACTCCGTCGCGGTCCCGTCCGGCGGCGGCGGTACTGGTTTGTCTTGCCACCGATGGCGAACTTCGAACGTCTTCGTACCGTCGTCGAGTACCTTGATGTTGATCTGTCGTCGCGCCACGGCTCTCCTATCTTGCGGGCTTCTCCGAAGCCCGCGCTGTCAGCGGTCAGCTTTCAGCCTTCAGCTTTTTGCTTACGGCTCGTCGCCCCCCACTATGGTAGCGCACGCGGCCAGAACTGCACCGTGTCACCTATCGCAGGGAGGCCACAACGAGATTACGGGCGACGTTGGCACGATACACCAACGCCGCCCGCAACCCAGCCGACAGCTGATTGCTGAGAGCTAAAGGCTAGAAATGAATCGGATGTCCTTCTGCTGCCATCGCGGCTTCGCCCACTACTTCGGAGAGGCTCGGGTGTGGGTGCATGGTCATCCCTATCTCTTCCGGGGTACCCTCTACCATCTTGGCGAAGACGCCTTCGGTTATGAGGTCCGTTACCTTGGGGCCTATGGCGTGCATGCCTAGGATGAGGTCGGTCTCGGCGTCGGTGACTATCTTGAAGAAGCCGTTCGGCTCGCCCTCGATCAGGGCCTTGCCGATGGCCCTGAAGGGGAACTTGGTCTCGTTCGCCTCGTAGCCCTCTTCTTCGGCCTGGGCCTTCGTGAGCCCGAAGGAGGCCACCTCGGGACGGCAGAAGGTAACGCGCGGGACCAGGTTGCGGTCCTTGGGCATCGGGTTCTCGCCGGCCATGTGCTCGACGGCTATGATGCCCTCGTGCCCGGCCTCGTGGGCGAGCCAGAAGCCGCCGACCACGTCCCCGGCCGCGTACACACCGTCCTCGGCGGTCCTGCCGTACCCGTCGACCTGGATGATGCCGCGGTCGCCGACCTCCACGTTGGTAACGTCCAGGTTCAGATCCTCGGTCACGGTCTTGCGTCCGACGGCTACGAGGAGCGCCTCCGCCTCAAGGGTCTCGCCGTCCTCGGCCTCACCGGTGGGCGGGTCCTCGCCGCCGTAGCCACCGCCCTCGCCTTCGGCCTCCTCCTGCTCGCTGGCGCCCGCGCTCGCGATCTTGATCTTGACGCCGTCGTCGGTCTTCTCCAGGCTCTCGGGGTCGGCCTGGGTGCTGGTTAGCACCGTGATGCCGCGGTTCTCGAACTCTTTCTGAAGCGCGGCGGAGATCTCCGGATCCTCGAGCGGCACGAGGCGGTCGAGGAGTTCCACGATGGTCACCTCGGTGCCGAAGTCGTTGTACATGCTGGCGAACTCCACACCCACCGCGCCGGAGCCAAGGATTATCACCGACTCGGGGTAGCTCTCGTTGTTGGTAACGATGTCGTCCGAGGAGATGACCTTCTCACCGTCGAACTCCAGGCCGGGCAGGGAGTTAACGGCCGATCCCGTAGAGATCAGGACGTTCTCCGCCTCAAGCTCCTCCTCGCCGTCGTCGGTTTCGACCTTGATCTTCTTTGGCTCGACGAAGCTGCCCACGCCGTAGTAGACGGTTACCTTGTTCTTCTTCATCAGGCCCTGCACGCCCTTGCGAAGCTGGGTGACTACCTGCTCGCGGCGCTTGGCGGCCTGCGGGTAGTCGAACTCGAGGTCCCCGATCATGACCCCGTACTCCTCGCCATTCTTGGCGTCGTGCAGCAGGTGGGCCGTCTGGAGTAACGCCTTGGTCGGGATACATCCCACGTTCAGGCAGGTTCCCCCGAGATGCCCGCCCTCGCGCTTCTCGATCAGGGCCACGCTCATCCCCAGCTGGCTGGCCCTTATGGCAGGTATGTACCCGGCGTTCCCGCCGCCGATGATTACCAGATCGTATTGCTCAGCCACTCTCCCGCTCCCTTCGGTCGCTTAGGTTTCAGGCTACAGGGTTCAGGTTGGTCATCAGTTGTCCCGCGCCTCTGGTCGTACGACCGGTATTTCCTGATGCCTGTTGCCTGAAACCTGTAGCCTCCTCTTCACCACAGTGATTCTACCCCTCCCCCATTCCCCGAGCCATCTTCCCTCTGGCAGTCCGGACAGAAGTGTGAGGGCCTCCCGCTGACCTTTTCCCTCTCTACCTCCCCCTTACACCTTGGACAGGGCTGCCCTTGCTTCTCGAAGACCCGCAGGTAGTTCTGGTGCTCGCCGGGCCTGTCCAACACGTCCCTGTACAGGCGCACCGTGGTGCCCCTGTGCTCCACGCCGGCCGCCAGGTTCGACCTTATCGCCTCGTAGAGTGCCCTCCATTCCCCCTCCGAGAGCGTATTGGCCTTGCGCCTCGGGTGCAGCTTCGCATCGTACAGGATCTCGTCGACGTAGATGTTACCTATTCCCGAAACGACTTTCTGGTCGAGGAGCAGGGGTTTGATCTGGGCCCTCCGGGCGCCGATCTCACGCGGCAGATACTCGACCGTAAACCCACCTTCGAGCGGCTCCGGCCCGAGCGAAGAGAGCCTCTCCTCGAGCTCCCCGGCGCCGAGCAGCCGCGCCCGCGTGAAGCTGGTCTCGTCCCGCAGAAAGAGCCTTCTCTCTCCGTCGAGGTACAACACGAGCATTAGCGCCGTCTCGGGTTCTTCGACCGGCGGCACGAGCAGCAGTTGACCCCCGATCTTGAGCTGAAAGACGAGCGAGTCCCCGCTATCTAGCTCGACTATGAGGTGCTTGGCCCTGCGCCGCGCGTCCGTGATCCCGGCGCCTTCGAGCCGTCCGGTAAACTCCTCCGTGGAAGGCTGCTCCACGAGGGAGGTATCCAGGACCTCCACGCGCTCTATCCTGGATCCGACGACGAGCCCGCGCAGGTCCTCTTTTATGGTCTCGACTTCCGGCAGCTCGGGCATGGGCTAGTTATACCCACCTTCCACGCTATCTCACGCCGGTTTCCGGGCGACAAAGGCCGTATGGCCCTCTGCGAGCGGCAGATCCCCGTAAGCCCGCATCGTCCTAACCCGGAAACCCACCCGTTCGAGCTCCGCGACCAGCTCCTGCGGTTCGTACAATCGCACGCGATGGACCTCGTCGATCCGCCTGTAGTAATCCCCTACCTTTCGGAAACCGACGATGCGCCGCTCCATCGTACTCCGCCTGGCATCCTCTTCCCGCTCGGAGAGCACCGCCCAGTCCTGCCCCACGCTGAAACCCTTCGCCCTCGTACCGGGCGGCACCTGTCCAGGACCGAGCACGTCGAAGACGAAGACGCCGCCAGGAGCCAGGGAGTCGTAGACGCGCCGGAACACCCGTCCCAGGCCCCGCATCTCGTTCTCGGGATCGAAGAGGTAGTTGAGAACCTCGCTTATGGCCGTGACGGCCCCGCAACACGGTATCCCGACCTCGAACAACGACGCCACCCGAAAATCGGCCTCCGGTGTCCTCTGGCGCGCGATCTCGATCATCGCCCCGGAGATGTCTATGCCGAAAACGTCGTACCCGGCTTCGACCAACTCACGTGCCAGGAGCCCGGTCCCGCAGCCGAGGTCCACGATAAGGCCCCCGCGTATCCCATTGCGCTCCAGTATCTCTCTTATTCCTGGTGCCGAGCGGAGGGCGAAGTCGGCGTGCCCGACGTCGTGAATGTAGGCCAGGTCCTCCCCGTACCATCCGCCCAAACCCTAGCCCCCGGTGAGCCGGACCTGAGGGACCTCGATGGTCGGGACGGGCTCCTTGTAGACGACCCTGTAGAGGCCGTCGAGCATCACCGAGCGGGCATCGAGGGAGCGCATGGCGCCCTCCCGGACCCTACGCTGGCCCCCCTCGTCCTCCGCGAACCGTTCCAGGAAAGGATGCGAGAGCGAGGGATGCCCGATCACCTCCCGCTTCAAGCGCCCCAGAAACTCCTCAGCGTTCACCCGATTCTCCTCCCGATACGCAGCACGCTGCGGCCCTTCGGGCCCTATCTCCGAGCCGACGACGAGCCCGCGCAAGTCCTCTTTTATGGTCTCTACCTCTGGCAGCTCGGGCATGGGCTAGTTATACCCATCTTCGGAGTTTTCCCACGCCGGTCTCCGGGCGGGAGGTCGCGGCAAGAACGCATGGCCCAAACCCGGAAGCCGGCCCGTTCGACCGTCGCGGGCAGCCCAGCTGATCGCACAACCGCTCGCGATGGACCTCGTCGCTCCACCCGTGGTGGTCATCCCCCGGAAACGGACCGTGCGAATAGCGCGCTGGCAAGGCCAGTCCCCGGCGCATTGCTGGATCCTTGCACGATCGCCGGCATCCCAGAAGGCCAAGACCCTCGACTTGACATACCCTAGGGGGGTATAGTACAGTCAGGATTGAAAAGTAGCTCCGGATCCCGAGCGTACCCGGTCTGACGAAGGCGTTCGAGATCTGGGCGGGGATTGTCGAGAGGGGCTTGGCAAATGGCGCGGAGCATTGAGCAGCACGATGGAGAGCACGGGGCGGCGTCGGCCTCGCACGCGGGGCACGGCGGCGGGAAGTCGGCAGGCGGGCACGACAAGCACGCTGGGCATTCGGTAGCGATGTTTCGGGACCGGTTCTGGGCGTCGCTAGTCATGTCGGTGCCGGTGGTGTTGTACAGCGAGATGATCCAGATGTGGCTCGGCTTCACGATGCCGGAGTTTCCCGGTTCGATGTGGATCTCGCCCGTGCTCGGCACGTTCGTGTTCTTGTGGGGTGGGCAGCCGTTCCTGGTTGGCGGTTTCCGGGAGGCGCGGGACCGGCAGCCGGGGATGATGCTGCTTATAAGCATGGCGATAACGGTCGCTTTCGTGGCGAGCGCCGCCACCACACTTGGTTTCTTCGACCTGGACTTCTGGTGGGAGCTGGCCCTGCTGGTGACGATCATGCTTCTCGGCCACTGGCTGGAGATGCGGGCCATCGGGCAGGCTTCCGGTGCTCTCGAGGCGCTGGCGGCGCTGTTGCCGGACGACGCGGAGCGCGTGACGGCAGACGGGACGGAGAAGGTCTCCCTGGACGTTCTGGAGGCTGGCGACGTGGTGCTGGTGCGTTCGGGCGGGAGGGTGCCGGCCGACGGCGAGGTCGTCGATGGCGCGGCGGAGTTGGACGAGGCCATGATCACGGGCGAGTCAAAACCGGTCCCCAAGGGCGTCGGCGACAGGGTGGTGGCCGGAACGGTTGCCACCGACTCGGCGATCCGGGTGAAGGTGACGGCCGTTGGCGAGGAGACGGCGCTCGCCGGGATACGCAGGCTCGTGGAAGAGGCGCAGGCTTCGCGTTCGCGGGCGCAGGTTCTGGCGGACAGGGCTGCGGCACTGCTGTTCTACTTCGCCACCGCGGCGGCGGTGATCACGTTCGTCGTGTGGATGGCGCTCGGAAACCCGACGCGCGCTATCGAGAACACGGTGACGGTGCTCGTCATCTCCTGCCCGCACGCCCTGGGGCTCGCGATACCGCTCGTGATCGCGCTCTCCACCGCCCTCTCCGCCCGCAACGGCATCCTGGTAAAGGACCGCCTGGCCCTGGAGCGGATGCGAA
>DASUPX010000290.1:0-4683 GCA_036280905.1 Rubrobacter sp.
CCAGGTTCATGCCCGATCACCTCCTCTAATGTTCTTCTCGTCTTTATATGCGCCTTGCATACATCCGAGACTAGCACGGTGAATAGGCCGATTAAAGGCCTTCGGAGGGCGTTCGGACAAACCGTTATTGTGTTGTTATTCGGCTGTTATGTTGTGGTGATCTCGGGTCCCTCCGGCGGGGGTTCTGGGGGGCATCCAGAGCCCAACGATGGGTCTACCTCAGACGAGCTCACCCCTGGCCACCATCTGGACCTTGCCTCCGACATGGACGGCTATCTCGTCCCCTTCTCTCGTCGCCCGCAGGTACAGGAGCGAGGGACGATCTATCTCGTATCCCTGCTCGACGCGTACGTCCACCGAATCGGTTACGAGGTAGCGGTGTTGGACCAGGTACCCGGCCAGGCAGCCGGCGGCGCTGCCGGTGGCCGGGTCTTCCGCCACGCCGAGGTCGTTGGCGAACATGCGGGCGGATAGATCTCCGGGTCCTTCGGCGTGCGACCCCTGGCAGAAGACGTAGAGGTTCTTCCCCGGTCCGGCCAGTTGCAGGTAGCGTTCCCAGTCTATCTTGCACCGTTGCAGGGCGGCCAGACTTCTCAGCGGGACCACGATGGCCGGGAGCCCGGTCGATACCTCCTGCACGGGAAAGCGGTCGTCCAACTCCTCCGCCTCGAGGCCGAGGGCGCGGGCGGTGGAGACGTGATCCAGGCTCGGACCGAAGGTGGGTGGGAGCTGGCGCATCCAGAGCACGTCGCCGAAGGTCACGGGGATCCTGCCGGCCTTCAGGTTGAGCGTTACCTGGTCGGTGGGCTCGTCCAGGATCTCGTGCCGGATCACGTACGCCGTGCCGAGCGTCGGGTGGCCGGCGAAGGGCACCTCCTGGCCAGGCGTGAAGATTCGCACGTCGTAGCCGCCGTCAATCTCCTCATCCGAGAGGACGAAGGTGGTCTCGGAGTAGTTCATCTCCAGGGTGATCCGGCCGAGCACCTCGTCGGAGAGGTCGGCTCCGCCACGGATCACGGCGAGCTGGTTGCCCGCGTACTTCTCCTCGGCGAACACGTCAACGATGTAGAAGGTGAGGCCCACGTGCAACTCCTCTCACGGTTCGTCAGGACCCAAGCATGTCAGGCCGTCAGCCGTTCATCAAGAGAGATGCGCCGGGGAGCCCCGATTCCCACCACCGTTGCTCCGTATGCCGCGATGTGATCCAGGTCAAATCCGTGTACAATCTGCCCATGACGGTTTTCCGTTACGGTAGGGAATATTTCGAAGAGGGAGAGTACGTGCGCCGCGTGGACGCGAAGCCCGGCGACGGCCTCGACCCCGTAGTACGCATCGTCGAGGACCTCGGCACCGTGGAGATCCCCTGCGGCAAGGTAGACTGCCGGAGCAACTGCATAGAGTACATGGTCGCCGCCAAGAACAAACGCAACGACTACGCAATTGCCGAATGCAAGGTCTCCTCGCTGGTAAGTATTATCTAGGCTTCAGGCCACAGGCATCAGGTAGGAAGTGCTGCAGGAATCGTCTCTGGCTGTACGAGACTCGGGTGATGTGCCCTGTTTCGGGTTACGCGTTAGAGGGGGTTCGGGTGCCGCCGAAGAGACCGGAAGCCTGATGCCTGTGGCCTGAAACCTCTCCTACACGTCTTCCCACCCGTAGGTCTTCTGTTCAGGGGCCTTCTCCGCGGCGTAGAGGTGTTGGAGCGCCTCGCCGAGCAGGGGGGACAGGAAGAGGCCGGCCAGGCCTGCGGGGAGCAGGTCTCGGGCTATGGACCAGGCGTAGAGGAGCGGGATCCCGGTCGGGTGGTTAGCGTCTCTTATTAGGACCAGGGGGTCGAGGACACCGCCGGGCGGTAGGATGCCGGTCGCGTAGACCACCAGGGTGAGGATGCCGGAGATCAGGCCCGTAAGCAGAGCGAAGGCGAGGCTGAGAACCAGACGCGAGCCCCGGCCTTCCCTGCGGGCTCGTCCCGGAAGGACGGCCGCCCCGAAGAGGGGGGCCGCTATCAGGCCGCCGATCAACCCGACCCCCATGTAGACGAGCGCCAGGGTGGTCAGGTCGCCCTCGCTGCTCTGCCCTCCCTGCAGGATCAGGAGCACGAAAGGCTCGGGAAAGAGCGACTTCACGAACATGAAGCCGAAGCCGTAGGCAAGCCCGATGCCGAGCAACCGCAAGAGCATCATGATTTTTCCTCCGTGGGCCCGAAGGGGATGAAACGCTGATAGAGCACTTTTATCATTGCCCCAAGAATTTACCCTGCGGCGGCAGAAACGTCAGCAAGAGCTTTCACGGGCCAGGACGTTCCGGCGGGCCCGCCGGAACGTCCTGTTCGCGTGTGGCCGGGTAGAATCGCGGCATGGGCGAAGATCGGACATCACCGGACTCGGCGCGGCGTGTGCTCGAGGAGCGGGCGCGTGAGGCCGGCTTCGACCTCGTGGGCGTGGCCAGCGCGGAGCCCTTGCGCGAGGGAGGGGAGCGTCTGCGGGCGTGGCAGAAGGAGGGGATGGCCGCCGACATGGGCTACATGCACAGGCCGGTGGAGCTGTTATCCGACCCGAAGAAACTGCAGAAGAGCGCGAGGAGCGTGGTCTCCCTGGGGGTCTCCTACTACCCGGGGGAGCATCCCGAGAACGAGGGTGGGGGAAGGGTGGCGCGGTACGCGTGGGGGCGGGACTACCACGAGGTCATCAAGGCGAGGTTGTTCCGGCTGAGGGAGGAGCTGGAGCAGGAGCTTGGGATCAGGATCAAGGCCCGCGGCTTCACGGACGCTGTGCCGCTCCTGGAGCGTTCCGCGGCCCAGCACGCCGGGCTCGGGTTCTTCGGGCGCAACTCGTGCCTCATAAACCATGACATCGGCTCGTACTTCTTTATCGCGGACCTGATCGTTGACCTCGACCTCGCGCCTGACCCGCCCGGCACGGGCACCTGCGGACGGTGTACCCGCTGCATGGACCGATGTCCGACCGGGGCCATAAGGGCCCCCGGCGTGGTGGACGCC
Source organism: Rubrobacter sp. (assembly GCA_036280905.1). Taxonomy (GTDB): domain Bacteria; phylum Actinomycetota; class Rubrobacteria; order Rubrobacterales; family Rubrobacteraceae; genus Rubrobacter_D. Next base: position 2,999 of record DASUPX010000290.1, read on the forward strand.
AGGCTGTGCATCTCCTACCTCACCATCGAGAACAAGGGTGAGATACCGCGCGGGCTGCGTGAGAAGGTCGGTGACTGGGCGTTCGGCTGCGACGTGTGCCAGGAAGTCTGCCCCTACAACAAGACCAAGGCGTCGAGAAGCCGCTGGCCCGAGTTCTCGGCCGAATCCGGGCACGGTCCCTATCTGGAGATAGCAGAGGTCCTGGAGATACGCTCCGACGAGGAGTTCGGTGAGCGCTTCGCCGGGACCCCCCTCACGCGTCCGGGACGGGCTGGGCTTCTTCGAAACTGCTGCGTTGCCGCCGGGAACACAAGGCTTGAGAGTGCCGTACCCGCGCTCGTTCGGGCCCTGCGCGAAGATCCCTCGGCGCTCGTGCGTGGGCACGCGGCGTGGGCGCTGGGTGAGATCGGGGGGTCGGAAGCGGTGCTACGGGAGGCGTCCGGGGCGGAGGACGATGAGTGGTGCCGGGAAGAGATAAGGTTGGCGCTGGCCGACGGAACCCCGGGCGCCGCCTTGGGTTAGAATAGGGAAACGATGGCAGATCAGATCAACTACTACGAGGTGCTCGGCGTCTCGCGCGAGGCCTCACAGGCAGAGATCAGGAACGCTTACCGCAACCTGGCCAAGGAGCGCCACCCCGATCATCCCGGCGGCAGCACGGAGGAATTCTCCAGGCTGCAGGAGGCAAACGCGGTCCTCTCCGATCCGAACCGCCGCCGCAGGCACGACGAGGCGCTCGACCTGGCCCACGCCGCCGACCAGCTAGCCGGCATCAACTTCGACTTCGACGTCGCGGAGGACGAGCTCTCGGCCAAGCGCAGGGAACGTGAGGCGGGCGGACCTTCCTTCGGGGAGCGCTTGAGGGGGCGCTTCAGCCGGAAGGAAGAAGAGGATCCCTACGAGGAACTACGCAGGGATGCACGGGGTGCGGGGCGCAACCAGGGACGCAGGACCCGTGGGCGCTACGACGTCACCGAGGCCCGTTGGTACGAGCCCCACCGCTTCGACCCCGAGCCCATAACACTCAAGAGTGGGGCCATCACCTTCGTCGCTGCCTTTCTGGCGTTTATCGCGGTGGGGCAGATCGGATACTGGGCGGAGGGGCTATCGGCTGGAGTTTTCTCTTTCCTGACGGTGCTGAGCCCCTTCATGTTCATCCTGTACACGCTGGTCGGGCTGGCGGTGGCTTACTTCGCGTTCAGGACGGCGGGTTACGCGACGCTGGCGATCTCCTTCGTGGCCGCGCTCGTCGTCGGCGCCCAGGGGCCCGAGGGGCTGCTTCAGTTCGTGACCATGGGCATGATCATCCTGCTCGTCGTGGTCTACCTAGGCAACCGACGCGAGAGCGCCGCCCGGCGCTGAACCACAGGTTTCAGGCATCGGGGGGGTTCCTGAAGCCCGAAACCTGCAGCCTGATACCTCCTACTCGAAGCTCGTCGTTTTCGAGCACCACCGACCTAGAAGGAGCTGATTCGTGATTCGTCCCTCCGATCTGGAGCGCTTCATCTCCGATTTCGAAGACCGTCTGGCGCCCGTGGAGCGGGCCGCGGACGAGGCCTGGTGGAACCTTGCTACCTCTGGCACGGATGTGGCGCGGGAGGAGTTCGTGGCCGCGGGGAAAGCGTACAGTGACCTGTTCTCCGATCCGGACGAGTACGGGAGGCTCCGTGGCCTTTACGGGGACC
>DASUPX010000291.1:0-10393 GCA_036280905.1 Rubrobacter sp.
GTGTTGAAGGCCGTCACGTTGCCGGCCATCCCGCTCATGAAGGCCGCGAGCAGCGCCGTCAGGCCGAACCCGAGCATCCCGGAGGGGAAGTAGTGGACCATCGCGTAGGGGACGGCGTTATTGGGGTCCTCTGTGGCGACCCGCGGTAGCACGGCGAGCACGATCAGGCCCGGGAAGATCGCGAGCACCCCGTACAGGAGCTTCGGGAACGCCGCGATGAGGGGCGTCCTCTGGGCCGCCGCCAGATCCTCGGCCGCGAGGGCCCTCTGGACCACGAGGAAGTCCGTGCACCAGTAGCCGAAGGATTGCACCAGGCCGAGACCGAACACGATGTAGAACCACTGCACGGCAAACGGGTTGTCCGTCGAGCCCGTGTTGGACCAGGCGTGGAAGAACTCGGGCTTGGCTATAGCCTCCTTGAGGCCCGATATGCCCCCGACGTCTATAAGGCCGAAGATCACGAGCGGCACCAGCCCGAGCGTGATCAGGAAGAACTGCAAGACCTCGTTGTAGATGGAGGACGAGAGGCCACCAAGCACCACGTACCCGAGCACGATGGCCGCGGAGAGGAAGATGCTCGCCGTGAGCGACCATCCGAGTAGCAGCTGGAACACGAGCGCCATCGCGTACATGTTTATGCCCGAGAGCAGAAGCATGAAGATGGCGAACAGGATGGCGTTGAACCCGCGCGTAGCCTCGTTGTAGCGGAGCTTGAGGAAGCCGGGTACAGAGTGGACCCTGCTGGCGTAGTAGAAAGGAATCATGAACAGGGCCACGAAGACCATCGCCGGGATCGCGCCGATCCAGTAGTAGTGGGACTGCATGATCCCGTAGGTCGCCGCCCCGGCGCCCATGCCCATGATCTCCAGGGCCCCCAGGTTGGCCCCGAGGAAGGCTAGGCCCGTGATCCAACTCGGCAACGACCTGCCCGAGAGAAAGTAGTCCTCGGAGGTCTGCATCTTGGTCCTCAGCACGGCCCCGATGCCAAGCACGAACACGAAGTACACCGCGATAATGAAGTAGTCGAGCCATGACTCGTTGACCTCGATCAATGGCTCCTGCAAGAACGCCAGGTTCAACAACTTGACCATCTCCTTCCCCGCAACGGTTCCCCTACCGTATTGTCCCTAACGGCTCTGCTTCGTCGCTACTCGGTCAGAGTCCCAACCACCTCCGAATGAGATCTCCCGCAGATGATCGCGGTCGCCGGCGGCATGTTTTCCGGGCACGCTTCGACAACGATAACGTTCGGTTGCATCAATGCCATTTACGCTCCTTCCTCTCCCTGATAGCGGAAGTAAATACCCTTGCCACGCCAGCGTCAAATTGAAGCTTTTCTCTAGCGGCGCAGCCCTAGGGGAGAGGACCGGAGTCAGACCAACGCGTGGGACGGAGGAGAGAATGTTGCCAGAATCACCGGGGGCGAAACGCCGCGCGGAGGTACGAGAGCGCCACGGCCCCGGGCCGTGGCGCTGTGGGCAAACGGTATCTTGCCAGGGTGCGGTCGGTTAGAACGTCACCAACCGCTGCGGCTCAGAACGGCATCGAGATGAACGGCGAGGAGTAGTCGGGGGCGCGGGCTAGCACCTCTTCAGCCTCTTCGCGCGACAACCTGTTCTTCTCGGCCTCGAGGATCATCGGCACAAGGCCAACGTCGCCGGCCATGGCGAGGCCGGTGACCTCCTCCTGGGAGAGAATCCAGGAGACGGCGGCGTCTATGTACTCCTGCTGATCGAACGGCTCGTACCAGGTGGCATACCGCTGGTCGCCGGTAGGGTCGCCCTCGGGCCAGTTGCGGCGCGAGATGGTCTTGATGATGAGCAGTCCAGCGTCCTGACGCTTCACCTCGTCGACCAGGGCGTTGTAGTCCGCCCGGTAACCCTCGTCCGTGGAGAGGATGAAGTTCCAGGGCGTGAGGACCGTGTCGAACGGGAAGCGCCTGAGGGCCTCGAGATGGGTCGAGGGGGCGCCGTTGCCGTGGCCCGTGATGCCGATGCCCCCCACGAGGCCTTCCTCCTTAGCCTCGATGGCCGCCTCAAGCGAACCGCCAGAGCCCGTGGCGCGATCGAGGTCTTCGAGGTCACCCACGGCGTGCAATTGCAGGAGGTCCACGTTATCCACGCGCAGGCGCTCGAGGGAGGCCTCGATCTGGCGCCTCGCAGCATCCTTCTCGCGCAGACCCGTCTTTGTAGAGAGGAAGATACGGTCCCGGATCTCACCCATCCAACGTCCGTACTCCAGCTCGGAGTCCCCGTAGTCGGCCGCCGTGTCGAAGTGGTTCACCCCGGCGTCGAGCGCCTGCTGTATGGCCCTGTCAGAGTCCTCCTCGTTCGTCTCCGAGAGCGCGGCCCCGCCGAAGGTGAGCACGGAGTTCTCCCGACCAAGACGTCCAAGACGACGATATTCCATTCCCGGCTCCTCTCTCAGCTTCCCCGGCTACCTGTATCCTTTTCCCATTCGATCCGCAACGTAACCACCTCGAAAGGCCTTACCGCGAGGCGCACGGCGCCATCGTGCACCTCGACCGCGCCCTCGTCCTCTTCGAGGAGGCTGGTGCGGTGGACGCTTCCGGGAGCCTCGGCGAACCTGAGGACGCACTCGCCCCTCGCGCCGTTCGGCTCGTAGAGGCGCAGGATTCCTCCCCGCCCGTCCTCGGCCGGCTTGAGTGCCCCGAGCGCGAGCTCGAGCCCTTCGGCTTCCAGGAGCCCGTACGCGGCGGGGTCAGTCCGGCCCTCTGTAACGATGAGCGGGCTGTTGAGCCGGTGGGCTTCACTGGCGACCCCCGCCTCGGTCCAGTCGCCGGGGTGGGGGAAGAGGCTGTAGGTGAAGCGGTGCTCTCCCTGGTCGGCAAGGGGGTCGGGGTAGAGCGGGGCGCGGAGGAGGCTGATGCCGAGAACATTGTCCCTTGCGCTGTGACCGTACTTGCCATCATTGAGGAGGGCTACGCCGTATCCAGGCTCGGAGAGGTCGGCGAAGCGGTGCGCGCAGACCTCGAAGCGCGCCTCGTCCCAGGAGGTGTTGCGGTGCGTAGGGCGCCTCACCACGCCGTGCATGGTCTCGAAGGTCGCCTCGTGGGAACGGACACGCAGCGGGAAAAGCGCCCGCAGGAGTACCTGCCGCTCGTGCCACCACACGTGCGTCTCGACGTCCAGACGCCGAGATCCGGAGAGCAACAAGTAGGTCTGCGAGATCCGGGAGCCTCGGAAGAGCCGCTCCACGCGCACGGCCACACGCAACGGCCCGCTCTCCACCACCTCCACGTTTTCTGCTCCGGCAACCTCCTCCCCTTCCGCCACGTAGCCGGCCTCCACGTCCCAGGCATCCCAGTTCGCGGGCTTGTCCGCGTACGCGAAAAGCCTGTTACCCCGGCCCTCCAGAACCTCGCGCCCCACCTCCTTGTCGTAGACGCCATGCAGGCTGCCGTCGGCACCGATCTCCACCCGAAGTAGCTCGTTCTCGATGACGTGGCCACCATCCCGCTCGTCCACCCGCGCGCCCGGCGTAGCCGGGGCCTCTGCCGAAGGTTCGTCCCGCACCTCAACCGAGGTCCATCCCAGTCCGGCGACACTACGGCCTGGGGCATGGACCAGCATGCCCCCATCCGTCCGCTGCGTGGGCAGGAGTTCGCCGTCGGGGCCGCGGACCGTGCCGGAGACGGTCCCCCGCAAGAGGGTGGTGAAGGGCCTCGGACGCAGGGCTGAGTTGGCCACGATCACCCCGCCGGCGGGATCTTCACCCTTTGACGTCAGATCTCTTAGTGCCCGGTCTCGCAGTCTCTCGGCCTCGGCGACGGCTTCTTCGAGCTCGCGGTGGGTGTCCTGGTAGACCTCGGAGATCGAGCTCCCCGGCAGGATGTCGTGAAACTGATTGAGTAGCACGGTCTTCCAGAGACGCTCCAACTCCTCCCCTGGGTAGGAGGCGCCGGCCCTGGCCGCGATGGTGGAGAAGGCCTCGGCCTCCTGCAACCGGTGCTCTGCCTCGCGGTTTAGCTTCTTTACCCTGGCCTGGGTGGTGAGGGTGCCCCGGTGCAGCTCCAGGTAGAGTTCCCCGACCCACCGTGGTAGTCCTTGCGCGGGGAGCGAATCGAAGAAGGCGTCCACGTGGGCCATCCTCAGGCGTGGCATCGCGGGGAAGTCCCGAAGCCTGGCGTAGTTCTCGAGCATCTGCTCGCTCGGGCCCCCGCCGCCGTCGCCCCAGCCGAAGGAGAACAGGCTCTCCTGATGGTGGCGCTTGCCCCTGAAGTTGCGCCAGGTACCGTAGAGGTCACGCGGGACGATGTCGCCGTTGTAGTCGGTCCCGGGGTTCTCGAAGGTGTGTGCCACGACGCTGGTGCCGTCTATACCCTCCCACTCGAACAGGTCGTGCGGGAAGTCGTTGGTCTCGTTCCAGTTGAGCTTGTAGGTAAAGAAGCCGGAGATACCGGCGCCGCGCAACAGCTGCGGTATGCCGGGCGAGTAGCCGAAGGTATCTGGGAACCAGGCGACCGTGCAGCGGCGGCCGAAAGCTCCCTGGAAGTATCTCTGGCCGTAGAAGAGCTGGCGCGTGAAGGACTCGCCTGAGGGTATCTGGCAGTCAGGCTCCACCCACGATCCCCCGACGGGCTCCCACCTTCCCTCGGCTACCCGCCGCTTCACGCGTTCGAAGAGCTCGGGGTCGTCGGCCTCGACCCACCGGTACAGCTGGGCCGATGACTGGTTGAAGACGAAATCCTCGTAGCGATCCATGAGCCCAAGCACGCTGGCGAACGTACGCCGACCCTTGCGCCGCGTCTCCGCCACGGGCCAGAGCCACGCGAGGTCCAGGTGGGCGTGGCCGGTGAGTGCGATCCCCCCGACCGGCGGGTAGTCCTCCCTGATACACCCCAGACGGGCCGCGAGCAAGCCCCGCGCCTCGCGGACGGCCTCCCCGGCTCTCTCGGGAAGAGGGGCCAGCGCCTCAGGCGCCGGCGGAAGGCTCCAGGGCTCACCGAGGTGACGGTTGATCTCCACCAGCTTTTCGGCGTAGGTCGGCGGGAGGCTGCCCGCCTTGTGCCCGGCCGTTGCGGCGAAGCCTTCGAGGTAACGGGTCAGGGTCACCTCCGTGCCCGTCGGCCAGGCCGTGGCAAGGACCGCAGCGACCTCGTCGAGCGCTTCGAGCAGGCGCGGCACCGCCTCGTGGTCGTCGAGGGTGGCGCAGGTCTCGAAGACGGCCGTAAGGTCCCGCTCCAGGGCCCTCACCTCCCTCTGCGGCACGACCAGCCGCGCCAGCTCCAGGCGCGGTTCCGAGACGTTGGACCCGAACAGGCCCTTTGAGACGACCTCGGCAGAGATCTCGACGGGCTCACCGCCCCGCGCCTCGTCGAGCACGGGGAAGGCCCGGTGGAAGGGGTTCAGGCCTCCCGAGGTCCGCCCTTCACCCGTGGAGATCTCCACGAACCCCTCGCCGCCGAGCCAGAGCTCCAGCTCCACGGGGAGACCGGCCCATTCTTCGGGAACCCTCGTGCGGGCCGAGAGACGAACCGGGATACCTATCTCCGGCCAGAAATCTCCCGGCTGGAGGTCGTGCGCCTTGCCCTCACCGGCGACGAACCGCCACGCCTTCACGTGGCTCTCGTAGGCGCTGCGCCAGAGCCTCAACTCCTCGATGCGGCGGGCATGACGCTCCAGGCGATGTCTCTCGGGGGTATCCATCTCTCTCCTTCTACTCGCAGGCGACAGCCCCAGATATTAGCCGCTCTGGCGCCTTCGGGCTTCGGACGCGGCGACAAACAAGGCGTCGTGAACGCTATACTGCGGGAGGGAGAGAGAAAAAAGGAGTGTCTTTTGAGCGAGAAGGTCTACCGCAGCGAGCTTACGCCGGTCAGCTTCCTCAGGCGCAGCGCCTACATGTTCCCCGAGAAGACCGCGGTGGTCTACGGCGATCGCCGCTACTCCTACAGTGAGATGGAGGAGCGCGTCGACCGCCTGGCCTCCCGCCTGCGGGAGTCGGGGCTCGAGAAGGGCGATAGGGTGGCGTTCCTGTGCCCCAACACACCACCCATGCTCGAAGGCAGCTTCGCCGTGCCGGCCGCGGGCCTCGTGCTCGTCGCCATAAACACCCGCCTTGGCCGGGACGAGGTCACCTACATTGTCGAGCACTCCGGGGCCAGGATGGTCTTCGTGGACGCGGAGCTGGAAGACCTGCTGGACGACGTGGATAGCGAGGTCGAGCGGGTTCGCATCGACGACACCGGAGAGCCTGGCGACCCCTACGAGGACTACCTGGCGGAGGGATCTACCGGTGCCGTAGAGAGCGTGCTCGAGGACGAGGAAGAGACCATCTCGATCAACTACACCTCGGGGACTACGGGAAAGCCAAAGGGCGTCATGTACACGTACCGCGGTGCCTACCTGAGCGCCCTCGGCAACGCCATCGAGGTCGCGATGGGTTACGAGACCAGGTACCTGTGGACGCTGCCCATGTTCCACTGCAACGGGTGGACCTTCCCCTGGGCCGTAACCGCTGTGGCGGGGACGCACGTGTGCCTCAGGAAGGTCGAGCCGCCACGCATCTGGGAACTCTTCGAGGACGAGAACATCACGCACTACTGCGCCGCGCCCACGGTTCAGATCGGCATCGCTAACGAGGACGCGGCACACCCACTGGAGAGATCGATCACCGCCGCCATAGCGGGCGCCCCGCCCTCCCCCACCCTTCTCGGGGGGCTGCTAGAGCTGAACATCCGACCCATGCACATCTACGGCCTGACCGAGACCTACGGCCCGATGACCACGAGCGGCGTCCATCCCGAGTGGGAGGACCTGGACCTGGACGAGCGGGCACGGCTCATGGCGCGCCAGGGTCAGGGTTATTGCACCGCCGACCTCGTGCGCGTGGTTGATGAGAACATGCAGGACGTCGAGCGCGACGGCGAGACGATGGGTGAGATCGTCATGCACGGAAATATGGTCGCCAAGGGTTACTTCGAGAACGAGGAGGCAACCGAGGAGGCGTTCGAGGGCGGCTGGTACCACTCCGGAGACGTGGCAGTCTGGCACCCGGATGGATACATCGAGATCCGGGACAGGAACAAGGACATCATCATCTCGGGCGGTGAGAACATCTCCACCATCGAGGTGGAGCAGGTCGTCGCACGGCATCCGGCCGTCATGGAGGCTGCGGTCGTCGCGATGCCCGACGAGAAGTGGGGCGAGCGCCCCAAGGCGTTCGTTGTCCTCAAGAAAGGGCAGGAGGCGACCGAAGCGGAGATAATAGACTTCTGCAAGGACCACATCGCCCGCTTCAAAGCCCCGGCCGCCATCGAGTTCGGCGACCTGCCCAAGACCTCGACCGGCAAGGTCCAGAAGTTCGTGCTGCGCGACAAAGAATGGGAGGGGCACGAGAAGCAGGTAAATTAGGGCCATCAGCCGTCAGCTTTCAGCTTTCAGCTTTCAGCTATAGAAATCCAGGATTGCGCGGGAGCAACGGTTCGACTCCGGGTCTTCGAGATTGTACCCTGATGCCTGTAGCCTACTCCGAAGGAGTTCCACATGATCGAGTCGGCGAAGACCTTCGAGCACATTGTTTTCGAGCAGGACGGGCCCGTAGCTTATGTGACCATGAACCGTCCTGGCAAGCGGAATGCGCTTTCGCTCGACCATATGTTGGAGTTGACCTCTTGCTTCCAGGGGATCGGGGAGAGCAAGGACGTGTCGGTGGTTATCCTCAAGGGTGGGGGGCCTGCTTTCTGCGCGGGGCATGATCTGTCGGAGATGATCGGGCGAGATCCCGATGACTACCGGCATATCTTCGACGTTTGTTGCGAGATGATGGAGGCCGTTCAGGGAATACCGCAACCCGTGATCGCGCAGGTCCACGCGACCGCGACCGCAGCGGGATGCCAGCTCGCGGCTACCTGCGATCTCGTGGTGGCCTCCGAGGAGGCCCGCTTTGCCACCCCTGGCGTCCGTATCGGCCTCTTCTGCTCCACCCCGATGGTTGCCCTCACCCGCGCCATCGGCCAGAAGAGATCGATGGAGATGCTCCTTACCGGCGAGTTCGTCTCGGCCGAGGATGCACTGTCCTACGGGCTCGTCAACAGGGTCGTTCCTGCGGAGGACCTCGAAGCCGAGACGCGCTCGCTGGCGGACAGGATCTCCGAGGCGAGCCCGCTGGTGGTCGGGGTCGGCAAGCAGGCCTTCTACCGACAGATCGAGATGTCCACGGAGCAGGCCTACGCCTACACCAGAGAGGTAATGTCCTTCAACGCCACCTTCGAGGACGCCCAGGAGGGCATGTGCGCCTTTCTGGAGAAGCGCAAGCCGGAGTGGAAGTCCCGCTGAGCCGGGAGGGCCAACCGTGACCGAAACCATAACCAGCCCCGTAGAGTCGACAGAGCGCACAACCGAGGGCCTGCCACCGTACAACGTGGTCTTGCTCGACGATGACGACCACAGCTACGAGTACGTGATCCTGATGCTAAGAAAGGTCTTCGGTCATCCTATCCAGAAGGGTTTCGAGATGGCGCAGGAGGTCGATGCCAAAGGCCGGGTCATAGTGGCCACCACCAACCTGGAGCAGGCCGAACTCAAGCAGTACCAGATCCAGGCCTTTGGTCCCGACCCGCTGATCCCACGCTGCAAAGGCTCGATGTCGGCGATCGTAGAGCCTGCGTAGCACGCTCCGGCCTTCGGCCTACGCTTGTCGGCAACGCTTCGGCTTCGCCTCGCTTTCGGCCAGTCGTCTGTATTCGTAACGGTGGCTTCGACTAACCACCTTTTCCGGGCATCGAATCTTCAGAGCAGCAGGGTGCAGGCCGCAGCGGGATCTGGCTGAGAGCGAGCCTGGCGGAGCCGGGCGAAGCGTGCCGACAAGCGACAGCCTTCAGGCTGGAGCGTGCTGACAAGGTGCGAAGCGCCGTGCTTTAAAGGCCGACGACGATGACGGTTGCTACGCCGAGGAAAACTAGTTGACCAGCTGCCAGGATTCGGGCTGTATCGTACCCGTCGATAACCCGGTCCGAGATGTCTTCGTCAAGCCGCATCATGGCAAGGATTATCGCCACCGCCCCGAGGGCCCTGGTCAGGCCGTAAGCGCCGTAGATGACGGCGCCTGCTACCGGGTTTCCGATCAGGAAGGCACCAAGCGGGATCGCGTACCACAACCAGAACCCGATCCTGCTGGTGGCCCCGAACCCCAGCGTCAGGCCGTTGATGGTCGCCCAGCTCCACGGGCCCTTGTCCACCCAGCGCTGTGGGGTTTCGCAATCGAATTGCAAGGGCTGCATACGGCGGCCGAGCAGCTCGAAGGTGCCGACGGCGACGGCCGCGATCGCGAGGATGCTTCCCACCGCGAGGCGGACGTAGAGGGGGAGGGCACCCCCCAGGATGCCGAGGGCTGCGCCCGCGGCCAGGCCGGCCAGGCCAGACGCGAGCGCGTAGACCGCAGCCTTGCTCTTCCAGCTCCTGCCTGCCTGGTTCCGATGCACGTCGGAACTCGCGATTCCGTAAACCGCGTTAGGGCCTCACGGGAGGGTCTGCTGGGCTACGGCCGTTACCACCGCGGAGCAGACGAGCAACGCGAAGATCCAACCCACCTCGCCGGAGTTGCGCGCGAGGGCGCCGACGAGTATGCCGAGCCCGGCTGCGGGAAGCAGCGCGTTGAGGAGCCTTGGCCTGGTCGTGGTCAGCACACGCGGCCCACGAAGCCCCGGCAGATGCACAGACGACCACCCCTGGTCACCCAATCGCAGCACCGGTAGACCCTGCAGCCGATGCGGGTCCTCCAGCAGTGGCGTCCCCCACACGTATTCCTGGCCCGCCTCGCACACCCGAGGCACTTGGCGCCGCTGCAGCGACGGCACGTGATGGCCCCGTAGCATCCGGGCGGGGCGGCCTCGGCTTCCTCGGGCGGCGCCGCGAATACACCCACCGTGAGGCCGAACAGCGCAAGGCTCGCGTTGCGCAGGAACCTGTTACGCCCGAACCGCACCTCTGAAAGTTGATCGTCGTCGATCTCCGCTTCGAGTTCGGCCACCTGTGTCTTGGTCAAGGGCATACTCGCTTACCTCCCTTCGATCGATTCTTTATCCGTGATCTCCACGAAACTACTGTTCTGCTCCCGGACGCTGCCCGATTCGACGAACTCGATCAGGGCGGAGGCGCCACCAAACAGATGGACCTTTCTGGTAACGACACCGTCTTCCACCTCGAGGACGAACGGCGTGCTTTCCAGGTCAAGGGACTCGACCATCTGGATCGCCTCGGGATCCAGAACGACCTTCATGTTCTGGGGGAGAAGCGCCGCAAGCTCGGCCGCCTGCTCTTCGCGTCCCGGTACGAGGGCCACCATGTTCTGCTCGAAGCGGTGGCCATCGAGCTCGGCGACAAGCTCCCGGCAAGGGTCGCAGCCCTCGGATATGAGGAGCAGATAGGCC
>DASUPX010000292.1:0-11572 GCA_036280905.1 Rubrobacter sp.
ATCCTGTTTAGCTCGGGCTCCTGAGCCAGAAAAACCGCGCCCGTGTATCCTAGCTTGGTGTCGAGAGATTGCTTGAAACGTTCGAGAAGGTATGGATTGTTGGCGAACTGCTCGGTTGCAGCCGCTAGTCGCGCCGCCCTCATCATGGTCAGGCTTCTACCGAAATCGCGCTCTTGCTCGTAGTCGATAGCACCTCTCATGCCGAAGCCGTACACTACCCTAGGCCGTCGTGCTTGCATGTCGGGCGGCAACAACTCCAATAGCCAATCGGCGTCGGAGTCGAGTTGGCGGTACAGGTATTGCCTGGCGGGGAGCCACCTATTCTCCTCTTGGCGGTCGAAATATCGCTGAAGGACCCAGACCGTGACGTAGATCCCTAGAGCGAGAAGGAACACGTCCCAAAGCAGGCTCCCGCCGGGCGACGTCAAAAGGTCCACCAGTTCTTTTGAGGGACTGTGCGTGTGAGGTAGCCCTTGCCCGAACACTCCTCCAAGGCTACCGCCCGCCGTGCCCTCGCGCCACCGGTAGCGAGTTCCAGGGGCAGGGCTCGAACCTGCGTTTCCTCGTCATAGGCCAGGACCGACTGCCAGGGTCTGCGCGCGGCTAAACCTGGATCGAATCTGTAGACTGCTCCCGTTGAAGCGGGGTGTAAGTGAGGCCAAGGCTGGTTCAGGTTGCACGGAGAGCGTAGGTATGCGAAATTGTCTGCCGCCAACGGACAAAGGGGGTCGCATGGAAGGATCTTCTGGGAATGTTGTGCTGTCGTGCGGGGGGTGCGGGGAGAGGACCACGCTCGGAGATCCGCTCTCTGTGTGGCGCTCCGGGAGGACCTCCTTCGAGTGTAGGTGCGGGGCCAGCCTCACGCTCTCGGACCGGCTTCAGCCCACCGACACCAACGAGCAAACCGAGATAGGCACCGCAGCGCTCTGCCGCTAGGGGATACACCTCCCCGTAGCCACCGCCATCCCCGCCCCCCACGTGCCGACCTCGATCCGCGCCCCGAGTGCAGCCAAGCGGAGAAACCCCCTCTTTGGCCGTCGGTGCTTAGGTGACGAGTCGTACGCTCATCGTCCCTTCCGTATCGAGCTGCACCGTAAAGGGTAGCGCCGTTGTCGTGATCGGCGTCGGCCGACACGCGGTCGGTGGCGACAACGGTGCCCGCCTCGCATCCGATGATTCCGCCACAGCGGAATGCCTCAGCGAACGTCGCGAATCTTATAGGGGTCTTGGAGACGGTCTGAACGCAATCAGCTTGCGCTGATCTTGTCGGCTCTCTATCTTGGTACACGAACGAGAAGGCAAGGGAGATCGGCATGACACCACCTGGCGAGATGTCGGGGCACCATGAGACGGCACGCCAGCAAAGCAGGGCCACCTGGAAGGCCGTGGCCTCCGGCTGGTACGCTCAGCGCGAAGGCATCTGGAAGGCCTCTCGTCCGGTCACGCAGTGGATGGTCCGAAAACTCGACCCGCAGCCGGGGGACACCGTGCTCGAACTGGCCGCCGGCCTGGCCGACACCGGGCTCATGGCGGCTCGCTTGGTGGGCGAATCAGGGCGTGTCATAGTCACGGATTTCACGCCCGAGATGGTCGCTGCGGCTCGTCGAAGGGCGGAGGAGCTGGGCGTGCAGAACGCGGAGTTTAGGGTGCTCGATGCCGAGCGTATGGACCTCGAAACGGATAGCGTCGACGGCGTCCTCTGCCGCTGGGCCTACATGCTGATGATCGATCCTTCTGCGGCTTTCGCGGAAACCCGGCGCGTACTACGCCCGGGGGGTCGTCTAGCTTTCTCCGTCTGGGCCGCCCGCGTACGCAACCCGGCTATCTCGCTCGTGGGCAGGGTACTGGAGTCACAGGGGCATATCCCGCCACCCGACCCTAGGGCACCCAGCGCCTTCGCCATGGCCGACCCGGGGCGCATCCGAGAGTTCGTTTTGGGTGCCGGGTTTGCCGAGCCCGAGATAGAGGAGGTTGCTTTTCGCTGGCCTTTCGCCGACCAGGACGCCTACTGGCGTTATCTGAGCGAGACGGCCGCATCCGTCTCGCCCGTCTTGCGAGCCCTATCCCCCGAAGCGCAGAAGGCGGTTCGGGAGCAGGTGGAGGAAGCGGCTCGACCGTACCGATCTGGCGAAGGCTACGACTTCCCGGCCGTATGCCTTAACGCTGTAACGTACTAAACCTGGGCCGACTCTACAGTTCCGTGTAGCTTTGTCCGTAGGTAGCCCGGTTCGCGTTATCTCACCGCGATTCGCCCCGCCTCCTCGCGGGATGCCGCTGCCAACGTCTAGAGCGCGGCGATCCCAAGTATCGTGATCTCCTGGCCACGCCAGCCGGGCACAGAAGTTTAAGCCCGGCGTTGTCCCAACTTGCGTGGGCCCACGCCCACGAAACCCTCCTGTGGGCGAGCAAACACAAACGCTCGCGCCACACCTTCAACTACGACCACATAAACGGCCCAGACCCCACCTCCCAGCTCTCCTCGGTCTGGCACATCCCCGCCGTGCCCATGAGAGAGAAGACCCACGGCCGTCGTGCTGTGCCGTAGCCGATAAGCTCCTATCTGGCGCAACGCCCGGCATAGCGGCAGGAGACTACCCGGGGCTGTTCCACCGGGTGTCCTACCTGGATGGACCACGCCAGGCGCACGTACTGGGCGTGTGTCCAGGCCAGCGGGGTGGCCGAAAGGGTGCCCTCCCCCTTGGGGAAGCCGGATCGACCCGAGGGCGGGAAGTCGTCCCACACCTGCTCGGGCAGCATGTAGCCGGCGTTTCCGGTTTTGGCGATCGACGCCAAACGCTCCGAGGCGGAGTCCGCCGCGCCCGAACCCCCCGCGGCAAGTTCGTACTCGCCCCTTTCGCCAGCGAAGATCGGCCAAGCCCGGCCGATCGTCCTCTGGCTTTGTAGGCAGGGTCTCGGAAGCGTGTCGCACGAGGGGTAGCCGATGTCCCACGGCCCCCCGTCGCGCGTCTCACCGTAGCCGTCGAAGTTGAAGCGGTGCCAGAAGGTGCCGTTCGGGGTGTCCACCCTGAGCCCCCTCTTCTGCGGCTCGTTCGGCGGGGTCGGGAAGGGGCCCACGATCGCCTTGGAGTCGACGACGTTCAGGGTCCGCACGATGGCGGGGTCGTCGGCCGGTTTGACGCCGAGCCTGACCAGTTCCAGGTAGCTGGTGTCGACCACCAACCGCTGGTCGATGGTCGAGGGACCGCTGTCGCCTATCGAGTAGGTGGTCGGGGCGTTGGGGTTGGGCGGGACGTCGGAGTCGGCGGGATCGTCGCCGGGACTCTTGGTGATGCGTAGGTAGTAGGGGTGGTCGGCGAGCGGGCCGTTGGTGGTGACGGTCCACTCCTCGATGTTCCGCTGCCAGTTATCCGCCTTGCTCATGTAAGTTGTGGCCGAAGCCTCGTCGCCGTTGAGGCGCGCTATCTTCGCCGCGCACACCAGACCGGCTATCTCCGACGCGATCGTGGCAGGCGACCAGCCGCCCTGGTTCTCCCACCGCTCCTGGGGCGTGGCCGGCCCATGGTCTACTATGTAGTCCGCCGCGGGCTTGATGTGATCCCGGTAAGTCGCTCCATCCTTCCGTCCGAGCTGCCAGGCCATCACCAACGGGAAGGCCACTTGGTCGAGCTGTACGTTCTCCCAGTGCTCGCTGCCGTCGACCGTGGAGTTCTGGGGGAACGATCCGTCGGGTTTTTGCTGCCTCTCGAAGAGGTAGGTGAGGGCGCGGTTCGCCCCGGCCCTGTCGCCGGCCGCCATGAGCGCAGTCGCGATCTGGTAGAGGTCGCGCGACCAGACGAGGTGGTAGGCCCCCGAGGTCTCGTCCGGCCCCCTGCTGTCGAGGATGTCCCCAGTTTCCTGGGAGGTCGTTCCCCAGACCCACGGCATCGAAGGCGAGGCGACGTAGGCGCCCCTGTAGGTCTTGTCCTCGTGGGCAGCGAGGGTCATGGCCGAGACATCGTAGGTCGTGCGCTGCAAGGATGTGTCTACGCTGGCCGGGGCTTCCTTGAGCGAGCCGAGGTAGCCGTGCCAGCCGGCTCGGTAGCCGGCCTGAGCCTTCTGGAAGCCGCCCGTGAGCGAACCCCGCGCCGTGGAGAGGGCTCCCGAGCGCGTAGCCCCGAAGCCCAGGGCGAGCGTCAGGCGCCGGTCGCCGGAGAGTCCGGTGAGCGCTGTCTTGGCGGTCTGGACCACGTTGCCGGGCGTCGAGGCCGAGCGGAAGTTCCAGTCCATCTTGTAGTCGTTCTTGAGGTCCGTCCAACCGTCGCTAGTACCGAGGTAGCCGCTGGAGCTCGGTCCGAATTCGGGGGATCCTATGAGCGCGCTGGCCACCTTGCCGTCGCTCGCCAACAGCTGTCCGTCCTTGCTGGTGGCGGTGTCGTTGTCGCCCCCATTGTTCAGCGAGGGATCGTAGAGCGCGTAGAGCCGGTAGGGTTTGCCGGTTAGCGACTCGAAGGTCACGTCGACGAGCACCGTCGAGCGGGCGGGGTCGGTCACGTAGGTCTTGGTGATCCTGTACTTGCCGTCTCGGTCCGTGTTGATCTGGCGGTACTCGAGCGCCCTGTCGTCCACGAGCCGTACCTTGTGGGTGGTAGCTTTGGTCTCGAGCTCGGCGAAAGTCTTGCCGTCGCTTACCACGAACTGCAGGTCGCGCACGCTCGGCGTGCCCAGATCAGGATAGTAGACCTCGGTGAGCTTCCCGTCGTTCAGCGTGTACCAGACCTTGCTGGTCGTGGTCGTAGAGGTTCCGAAGCCGTCCTTGTCTGCGGCTGTCCACACCGCCTTCTTTCCCGGGGCCCCGGGAGCTTCCGAAGACGACGCAGCGTCGGCCAATCCGGTGAGCGCAAGCACCAGCAGGCTTGCCATAAAGACTGCCGCGACGATAACCGATAGCCTGAGTATCCCGGCCTTCGCCATGCCTTTCCCCCTATGTCACTGAACGGGAAACCGCCCCTTGCCCCTGTACACGTAACAACGGCATCATACACTTGAGCTTACAAATGGCGCAACCCCACCTCCACACAGAGCGCATGAAGTTCGACTAAACAGAGCAACGCGCACAGAGGTGGCGTCCACGCCTCCTTACGCTACCCGGGCAGTACGGAGATCCGCAACAGCTCGGGGCTGCCGGGTCCGGGACTCGGCGTGAGAGGCGAGGGCACCGAACATGCTTGAGCTGCCAGGCGGGAGATGGGGAGGCCGAGGGCAGGTACGCGCGGGCGTAGTACTGACGCGCCGTTTTGGGAGAAGTTCGCCCGCCCCATATTCACCGGAACGCGTGGCTAGAGCACTACGTCCAGATCCACCTCGCCATCCACCCCTATCGCTGCATTAAACGCCACACGAGACATTGTCCTAACTTGCGTGGGCCCACTTGAAGGCGGTAGCAGTTGGCGTGATCTCTCGTCAGCGGCCGTCGTCCTGTATCCGTGCTTGGCCGAGTTGCCGCCGTTCCTACGGCAGCGTGTTTGCAGTGCTCTTCTCGTGCGTTACGACCGCCAGCCGGGTCTCGTTTAACTCCAGAGGCCGCGCCGACCCGACGTACCAGCGCCGTTCGGTCGGCGAGTGGCACGGGTACTCGACCTCGTAGTTCCTTTTTCGGCCCGCGAGGACTGCCCGCAGCCCTTCGGCGAAGACAGCAGCACAGCCCGACTGATCGCCCCTCGCCCCGTCGCACACGGCCAGGTAGTTGGCGCCTTCAGATACCTTGACCGGGTCGCCGTCGTTCTCTCTGGCGAACGCCCTCCAGCCGCCGTTGACGGCCACGATCGCACCGCCGCCTTCGACCACGGCGACGTTCTTGCTCGAGATTCCGGATGCTGGCCTCCCCAACAAACGGCGCCCCCCGCCCTCCTCCCGGAGGCGTGCCGCCAAGAGCAACTCGTATCCCTCGGCGCTTGGCCTCGGCCTGGTCGGGTGGTCGGGAGAAGTCAGCCACAACGCCGCGTGCTCGTGCCGCCTGAGCCTCTCCCGGTGTCCCACCGTAACCAGGGCCCGCTCGATCGGCGCCCCCGAGCGGCGCAGCTCCGCGTACTCCGTCACGAACGCAGCAGAGTCCGGGTGGCCAGCGAGCATGCGGACGGCCCCTTCGTCGTCTGCGGGGGCCCTCTCGGAGGTTCGGGTGGTGGGATTGTACCAGTACATCAGAGCACTCCTTTCCCCAAAGGACTCCGACAATTACGTACCCGATGCTACGAGACCGGAAACGACCGCAAAGGCGTCATCGGCGGTCCTCAAGGACGGCCCTCCTGCCTGGTCGGGCAAGAGGGCCGTGTCGGGATTTCGCGCCTGAGGTGGTTTGTGGAGCGGTTACGTTCGGGTAAAGGGCCGTGTTGTGGAACACCCTATCCGTAGGAGCAAAGATGGTGGAGGCCTCGAGGCAGCCCAAGGACAAGAACTACAACCTCATCGCCGTGCACTACCAGTCCTCCAACAACGTGGAGTCACTGAAGACCTACCTCCAGGACGCCGAGCAGGAGGGCGACCAGGAGCTGTTGGACTTCTTCGGGGGCCTTCTGGAGAACAACCTCGAGGCCGCCCAGCGGGACAAGGAGATGCTCGTCGCCCGGCTCCAGAACGAGCGAGAGTAGGGGCCGGTCGAGGACATACCCCAGGGGGACGGGCTCTCAGAAGAGCCTGATCCCCGGTATCCCTTACTACGTGGGAGCGTGATCCTCGTCGACGAGACCAGGCGCCACCCTTCGGGGTGGTGGTGCCACATGGTAAGCGACCGGTCCGTGGAGGAGCTGCACGCCTTCGCCTCCGAGATCGGCCTGAGGCGGAGGTGGTTCCAGGGCGGTCCTCGTCCGCACTACGACCTGCGCCCGTCCAAGCGTCGCCTCGCGGTCGCCAAGGGGGCCAAGGAGGTCGATGCGAGGGTCCTCGTGAGGAGGATGGCGCGCGACTAGAGCACGGCTCCCATCCCTACTGCGTCGCTTTCGTCCCAGCTACCCCCTAAACGTCAGGTTCGGTTTTGTCCCAACTTGTGTGGGCCTACGTGAGCGCCGTAGGAGCGATCCGCCTGTCTGGCGCCTCCATTGCGTTGTCGAGAGCGGCGAGGCTCATAACCCGAAGATCAAAGTACGCTACTGTATTGAGGACAGGTGTAACTAGTGGATGTGAGACGCTCGGAGAGGAACTCGAGACCGAGCAGGTGCGGGAAGGTCTGGGGTGAGCTACCTTGGCAGCAAAATCCAGCGAGACCAGATAGGGTGAGGTTGTGGTAGATGTCTAAGGAACTATCTCCCGAGATGCTAGAGGAGCTACGTGCCGAGATAAGGAGCTACTTCGAGGCTTATTACTCAGCGCTAAGGAACGAAATCGCTGGGCACGACGCACTGTACGACTCGATACCTCATAATTTCAAGGGCTGCAGAGAAATAGTGACGAACTTTTGCCGGGACGGGGTTCTCATAGTACACGTACCGTCGGAGAGCGGGCAGAATTCATACGTTTTCGAGTCGGTCCTCGATACCCGGGTCGAGGATGCGGTAGCCAGCTACACTCCCACCCTCCCGAGCGGCGAGAAGGCGACCATAATAGATTACTCGCCATACGAGGACTTCGGGACCTTCAGCCTCACCGAGCCGCTGCGACAGGAGGAGGACGGCCAAACTTACGAATCGGAGTGGACCCGCATGGACATAGCGAGCTGGAACAATCTGGGCGTGTGGCGGGACAAACGCCAGGCGCGTGGGCTGGCCAGGAACGACCTACGCCCATACCTAGAGGAGGACCTCTAAAGGGCAACTTCCCTACGCGAGCATCGTTCCGTTCGGGCGGGCCACATGCCTAAGCGACACGCGACCAAAGGAACGGGGATCACGTCACTCCGCCCCCGAACCGCACGGAGGCCGCCTCGCCGGAAGCAAGGATCCCAACTTCGGGCGGTGCAGACGAAGACGTTCGGCCACCACCCGCGCAATGGGTGAAGTTCGCGCTAGCCGATCTCGGCTCGCCCTTTGCTAGTAAGCCGAACGTCATCGCCTATGACCGTCATGTTCTCTTCGCGTCCGACGATCCGGCTGATGCCGCCTGGCATCGCGCCCCCGGCTCGATAAGCTCGACCCGGATCGACGAAGCCTTCGTCCACCAGCTGCCCGAACAGCTCATAGGATCTATCTTCGCTCAAGCCGATCTCGTCGCCTATGCGTGCGACCTCGGTATCGGGGTCTACCTCGTCCCATCCGCCTTCGCACTCGTGAATAGATCTGAGCATGGCTTTGCGCTGGTGGTCAGTATAATCTGTCGACACTACGCTCCCCTTCCGCTCGTCCCGCCTGCCGACCGTGAGGCTACCGCATCCCAAAGGCAGCAGACGCCAGGCATCCCGCTGACGGCCCCTCACACCTTCTAGGTCGCTTGACTTCCACCTCTTCAGCGATTATCATGATTGTAGCAAATGTTTCTTTATGGCCTCGCCCCACCGGCTGCGACCCCGAAGGAACTGTTGGCCGCAACCCAACCATGGGAGTGACTTGAGCGTTTACACCATCTACAAAGAAACCCACTCTTCGGACGGTTCCGCAACGCACGAAAGGCACTATGCAGGATGGGACCCCAACCAGGGCAACGCAATACTTCGTGCCAACGAACTCTATGAAGGAAGGGACAGCAAAGAAGCGGTAGTGGTGATCGGCAACGGCCCGACGGAGGTCGAAGTTGTCTACCGGGTAGACGGCGGGAACTAGGGCGTCGCGGGCCATTTGTTCGAGCCGATGAGCGCAGCGACTCCTTTAGCTATTAAGGACCGCTGATGGGACTACCATTGTAGCCGTCGAAATTTCGCACCTGGGCGGAGACGTTCTCCTTGACCTTTTCTGGCAGCATTTCCAGGGCGTGCTCTTCGTAGAGGTGATCCTGTAGTACGTTCACCAGGCCGCCTTCGTCTGCGAGGATCTGGTCGCACGACGGACACTTCACGTTCATGGGCTCGGGTATTTGTTGGCCACCTTTCTGGTCTTCCTCATACCCGGCCGGACCTGTCGCCATGCGCCTACAGCCGGAAGTTTGGTGCGGGGGCGCTCGGTTGCTAGCGCAGCACGGTCGCCACTACGGCGTCTGCTGTCGCTTGGAGCGTTTCCTCGCGGACCTCCCAGGTCATACTGCAACGCGTACTGCAATCCGGTGGTCTCCTCGGGCCCTTCCTGTACGCACCAGAGATCTCCTCTAACCGTCCCTGAGGGCCGGACCGCCCACTTGTGGCTCCAGAAAGCACGGGTTCGAGTCCCCTCGGTCACCCCGTTCAACAGCATAAATACGAAGCCCGGCGCTCAGGCCAGGCCTCCTTGACACCCCTCTGACACCACCGAGCAAGACGATAGAAGCGATCCGCATCCTCGCGGGCCTCGCGACTGCCCCTAACCGACGATCTGCAGCTCCCTCACGTGTTTCGCGTCAAGGTCAACGGTGAAGCGTAGTCCCGTTGTCGCGATCTGCGGCGACCTAGATATACGTAGGAAACGACAAGAATTTCCTTCTACGCCCTTTTACTCCTGATGGTGAGGCCACACTCGAGGCCCGCGTGTGAGCCCGCCAGAGGCGCGAGAATCGCCCACAGAGGTCGCCGAGTTCACCGGGGACGATATAATCCAGAGGTTCAGGAGGGCGTTGAGAGGCCCTGGTTGGGAATGGCGTTTGGCGAAGATGAAGGGTTAGAGGAAGTGACCGAAGACTTCGACATAGCTCTACGGAGCATTATCGCTCAACTGCTGGAAGCGCGGGAAGATCAGAACGACGCCGATAAGCGGCTCCGCGAATACAGGGTGGCCAATACGTCCCCCGAAACTCCCGACGAATTCGCGGACGTGGATGCCCTCCTCGACTACCATCACCGCAGGCAGAGCTACGAGCAACATCTCAAGCGACACGAGAACGCCCTGAAGAAGGCAAAAAAGCAGTATGCAGACGCTGCCAACCAGCTCCGACTTTTCATGCCCGACAATGTACCCTTGCGTTACGCCTATGAGGGCGAGCGGAGCGAGTTGTCTGGCACGGAGTACGTGCTCGTGCGCAAGCAGGGTGAAATCATCATCGAGAGTCCTACCAGGGTCACTACTTAACTGCAAAAGGCCGGAAAAATCCTGATCCTTCTACCTGCCCTAATTCACCAGAATGCGTAGAAGAATGATGCTCCGACGTTTACATAGACCGGCGCAAGCTCGATGTTGAAGTGCAGCGCCGTTTTCGCGATCGGCGTCAACCTGGGCCAACACGGTTGCTACGGTGCTCTACTCTTCCCGCCGGTCACAGACGTAGTCACACGAGAGATCGTAGTCTCGGCCGTCTACCTTCCCAATCCGAGGTCCGTACAGGTGCACCGAGATCGCCACGCTGTCGCCAAGGTTCCCTATCCGGTGAATGCCTCCGTTGCCGGGCAGAAAGCTCGAGGCTCCGTCTTCCCTGCTCCACATGAGTTGCCAGATCTTTTCCAGGCGGGCATGATCGAGCCGGGACCCATCATCAAAACGCTCGTAGCGCTCCTCGAGTACGGACCCCACAGCACAGCAGTAAACTCCCCAAGAGGAATGGTCATGAATCTTTGTCTCGGTACCCGGAGGCCAGACGAAGACCTGCAAAGAGTAGGAATGGTCCTCGCCTTCGTATCTCTTGGCCACGTACCAGTTTCCTCCAGTGCCTCTCACCCCTTCCAAGAGAGGGCGAATCTCAGCCTCGAGAAAGGTGTGGTCCTTCACAAGACGAGCCAGGAAGGGAGAGGCTTGCTGTAGGGCTAGTTCCGTAGGAAGCTCGCAGACCTTCTGCAGGTTGTTCGTATCAAGCGCCAATAATGTCATCGTGCCTGGGTTCATGAAGCTCGCTTCCTTATGGCCCCATAAGAACCAACTCGTGAACAACGATGCGCTAGAGACCTCAATCGCTCTACGCTGCTAGCGGCCGAAATGTGGCAACGGAGTCCTCGACGAAGAAGGACTCAGGATCGATGGGAAACGTTACCTCGCACTCGTTGCCGGGGTTTTGCCTCGCCGCGATCTCCAAGGCTCGCTTGATGCTCTCAGCCTGTATTGCCACCCCGAAACATGTCGTGCCGCTGCTCACCTGGACCGAGATCCTTATCATCTCCCCACACCTTCTTTCCGCCTGAGATAGCGATGATCGTTACCTGCTAATTGTACTTCACGATTCTCACTGATAGTAGTGAAATTAACGTCAGAACATGGAAATTATGGCGATGTAGCCAGAGGATGGGGCCGGGTGTCCTGGAGCCGAGGCACGCCCCCTCGGTTGTTCTCGGGCGCGGAGCCCGACCACAACGGCCGGGCGTCGTGCATAGGGATCCGCCTGATGCCGCATGTCCGTGGTGAGCGCGACTCGACCTCACCTGCGTGTAGCAACCTCTTCAGCGCGTCTAGAGCGTGACGTCCATTACCGACTCATCGTATGGTCCGATCACGGCACGGAACGCGACCCCCCGCGTTGTCCTAACTTGCGTGTACCCACTCACATGAGACATTGCTGTGGGCGAGCAGGAGCAAGTACTCCAGGCACACCTTCAACTACGACCTCATAAACAGCCCCGACCCAACCTCCCAGCTCTCCTCCGTATGGCACATCCCCGCCG
>DASUPX010000293.1:0-4030 GCA_036280905.1 Rubrobacter sp.
CTTTGTAGCGTGAGGCACACAACTATGCCCGGCGTGAACCGTAGTTTAGGTAAGGTTGCTCGAGAGAACGCCGTTTACTTGCCTTCCACTACAGGATTGCGGCGCCTGGTCGCCGAGCGTTCGTGGCCTGGTTTGCCCATACCGCCAGGCCGGGCTTTCGGTGCGCTGACAGAAGAGTTTCCCTCAACCAGCAGCTTTCTCTGCTGGTTGAGGGAGATGTTTGGCCTGGTCGATCGCGCTGCTCACGAATTTCTGAGCATAACCCTTATCCGTAGTTCGGTGAACAGGGCAAGAGGGAGGGCCGGGGCTGCTCTCTAAACCCCGGTCCCATGACATCCAGTCGTGGTGTTCGTCAGCCTGGGTGGTTGACGGCCTTGATGCACTGCCCCTGGTTCCTGAAGCCGTCCTTCTAGCACGCCTGCCTGTCCTCGGGCTCGGTAGGAGGCTCTTCCCTCGGGCCGCGCTACTGTCGGGGGGCGGTCTCCTCGATGGAGCATTCGTTGACGACGTCGCCGTCCGCGGGTTTCGGGACGAAACCGCTCCTCGGCGGCTCGACGTCCCGCTGCACGAAGGCGGTCAGCGCCCTGAAGGCGTCCCTGTGACATGGAAGCATCGGGCGCAGCTTGCGCTTGTTGTCGTCGTAGTACGAGTCTACGTGGTTGCCTTTCCCTATCTTGTAGTAGCGGTAAATGTCGCCGTGCCCCCTGTCCCTGACGAGCCTGGAGTACACGTTCGAGTCCGTCCGGATGGGGAGCAGCGTATCGAGGGTTCCGTGCAACGTGAGCAGCGGCTTGCCTATGTCGCCCGTCAGGGAAACCTTTCTCACCGCGTCCCTGACCTTCTGGGGCCTGTTCCTGTAGACGTAGTCAGCATCGCAGTTGGGCGTGCCTGGCTGGCAGAACGGTATACCGGCCTTCAGAGCCCCGTCGTAGCCCGGATCGAACTCCTCGCGGTAGATCCGCTGCGTGAGGTCCCAGTAGGTAGTGTAGTGCTCGTCCCACAGAAACTCGGAGCCGGGCTGGAAGCCAGCCCGGATCATATTGTCGTGGGCCTGCTGATCCCCGGTGGCCTCATACTCGGGATAGTTCCTCAACGCAACGGGCAGGTAGGTGAGCAGGTTGGGTCCGCCCGCCCGGAAGAGCGTGCCCTCCCAGTCGACCCCGCCGTCGTAGAGTCCGGGCGTGTTCTCCAGGGCGTAACGGGTGAGGTAGCCGCCGTTGGAGATGCCCGTTATGTAGGTGCGCTCCGGCGAACGGCCGTAGTACTTCTGCGCTGCGGCCCTGGTATTGCGCGTGAGTTGCTCGACCCTGCGGTGCCACTCGAGAACGGAGCCGCCCGGTGCGGAGCCGTCGTCGTAGAACTCTATCCCCGTGTTCCCCTTGTCGGTCGAGGCGAAAGCGTAGCCCCTCGCAAGCACCCAGTCGCCTATGATGAAGTCGTTGGCGTACTGCTCCCTGTTGCCTGGGGCGCCGGTTATGATGAGCTTCCCGTTCCAGTCGTTGGGGAACCGGATCACGAACTGCGAGTCGTGGAGCCACCCGTTGTTGGTGTTGGTACGCGAGTCGTCGGGGAAGTACCCATCGACCTGCAACCCCCGGACGCCGGTGGGGTTGTGGGTTCCGGCGGCGTTGAGGCCCGACCAATCGTTCCTGTCCGTGTGTCCCGTCTGCTGGGTACCGGCGGTCGTCAGGTCCTCGAGGCAGTCACCGTCCTGGACCGCAGCACGCGGGACCAGTTCCGGCACCTCCCTGGGAAGCTTGTGACAGCGCGTGGAGTCGCTACCGGTATCCCCACCCGCATCGGCATCCGCCGTCCTCGAGAGCACCGTGGCAACCACGAACAGCGCGATGACCGCCCCGGCGAGCAACACGACCCACGCGTCCGTCTCAGGGCGTCTCCAGAATACGCCTGTCATGCTGGTCTCCTTTCCCAGCGGGCCGCAGCAAACCGCACCGGCAAGATCCTCGCTGGTCCTCCCTACCTCGACGTGAGGATTCTAGCGTCCACATCCAAGGCCGGCAAGACCGCCACAGCCCGATAGCACGCCGGCTTCTCGGAAGAGGAATGGTACTTGCCTGGCCGGCCCGTTAACCCCTGGTCTTCGGCGGTCCGTGCTCGAAACATCCCTGGCATCCGCGGTGAGAAAGACAGAAGGTAGAGGCTTCCGGGGTTTCAGAGGGCCGGATCCAGGGTCCGGAGTACCTGCTCGGTCCGCTCGGCCTCCTTCTTCGCCCCCAGCTGGCCGAAGATGCTTAGCGCCGCGGAGAGCCATTTTCGTGCCTCCTCGAGCTCCCGTTCGCGCAGGTGGATCATGCCGTGCTCGCGGAGGATGCGTGCTTCGGCGTAAGGGTAGGGCATTGCGCGCGACCAGGATAGGGCTTCCTCCAGCGCTGCGGTCGCCTCTTCGGGGCGTCCCAACATCGAGAGGATCTTCGCGCGGACACGCAACGCCTCCACGCCGTCCAGCCGGTTGCGTGTGCGCCGGGCGCGGGTCAGGGCGAGGTCAGCTACCTCTTCGGCCTTGGCGACGTCCCCCGTCTCCGCGTGAGCCTCTGCCAGGACCGACAGCAACAGGACGTCGTACCACCACGTCATGTCCGAGACGTCTGGTTCGGGCCCCAGGCGGGCTATCGCCTCGGCGGGGCGATCTTGCAGCACGTCCAGCTCCAGCAGCCGGGCCTCCGCGTAGCCCAACACCTCCGGACTGCCCGCTTCACGAGCCAGGGCGGCCGCGTCCGAGAAGTGCCGGGACGCGTTCTCCCACGCCCCCTGTGCTTTGCAAAGGACGCCCAGGTAAGCAGGCGGCAGGCAGGAGAAGTAAGAGAGCTCGGTGCTCTGCGCGAGCCCCACGGCGCGCTCCAGGCATACCCGGGCCTCCCACCAATCGCCTGTGTAGTAGTGCCGCATGCCGAGGTTCGTCGTGTGCATGGCGAGCAAACCCGTGTCGTCTGTCTTCTTTGCAATGGCGATTCCGCGCTCGCAGCACTCGCGGCTGAGTTCCAGATCCCCGCGTACCACGTGCGCCAGGTAGAGGGGCAAGAGCGCTGTGCTCAGGGTATCGAAGGCGCCGGACCTCTCCGCCAGGTGGACCGCTTCCTTCAGGGCCTTCACCCCCTCGTCGGGGGTGTCAGTCCAGAGGAGCCCGATGCCGAGCATCTTCTCTGTTTCGGCCAGCAAGCGGACATCCCCTACTGCGCGGGAGAGCTTCGCGCCCCGCTGTGCGGCATCCCGGCACCCGGCATACTGACCGTGGGCGTAATAGAGTTGCGCAAGCGCTCCGTAGGGGGGCCCCAGGTTGCTCCGCACACCCTCCGGAACGCCGGGCCTATCGACCGACGCCAGATGAGCCGAGAGGCGAGCTATGCCTTCTTCCGGGGTTCCACGCCTGAAGTGCGTCTGCGCGATCCGGGCTTCTGCCCGCACCGCTCCCTCCGGGTCGTCTCCATCGCGGTAAGCGTCCGCCGCCCGTTCGAGCGCGACGAGAGCCTCGTCGTAGCGGATGCTGGCAGCCAGCACGCCGCCCAACTTTTCCAACGCTTGCGACGATGCGGGGCCATCACCCACGTAGTCTGCGAACTCGAGCGCACGCTGGTAGTGGTGCTTCGCATCTCCGTGCGCGAATACCGCCTCCGCTTCGTCTCCGGCCAGCAAAGCGTACGGTAGCGCCCGCCCGGGTGATGATCCTTCCACGAAGTGACGCGAGATCTCCGCCGCTCTGTTGTGCCTGACCTTCTCCCCTAACCCCTCCAGCCCCTCTCCCGCCGAACGGTGCAGCCTCTTCCGGCGCATCGGGGAGAGCCCCGCGTAGAGGGACTGCTGGGTGAGCGCGTGGTCGAACGCGTAGCCGTCTCTTGCCGCCTGGATGAGGCCGGAGGCTTCGGCCCCTTCCAGTGTTTCCTCCACCTCCTCCTCGCCGAGACCTACCATCGCCATCAGCTCCTCGAAGCCAAACACCTGTCCCAGGACGCTCGCCTCTCCGAGGACTTATTGCGTTTGTGGTTGCAGGCGGGAGACCCTTTCGGAGATCGCC
>DASUPX010000294.1:0-6925 GCA_036280905.1 Rubrobacter sp.
AGGGGAGTCCCCTTCGATGAAGGCGGCGCCATAACCCGGGCACGCCGCATAGGACGCCTGCTCGTCCCCATTTTCATCAGCGGCTTCGCACGCGCCGACACCCTCACGGTAGCCATGAACACCCGCAGCTACCGCGGCGGACGCGGCAGAACCAAGTTCCGCCAGATGCAAGCCAGGCCATCAGACTGGCTGGTTCTAATCCTCATAATCGCGTGGGTTATCGCCGCGTGGATGGTGTAGAGCACGCTCCGCCCTACGGGCTACGCTTGTCAGCACACTACGGCCTTCGGCCTCCGTTTGTCAGCACGCTCGGGCTTTCGCCCTCGCTTGTCAGCAACGCTCCCTACGGTCGCTTTCAGCCGATCACGCTGCGGTCTGCACCCTTCCGCTCTGAAGCTTCGATGCCGGGAAGAGGTGGGTAGTCGAAGCTGCCGTTACGGATCGAGACGACCGGCTGAAAGCGAGGCGAAGCCGAAGCGTGCTGACAAGCGAGACCCGCAGGGTCGATGCGTGCTGACGAGCGGAGGCGAAGCCGGAGCGTGCTAACATGCCTGTGCGAAGGTCGGGCTCCGAGAGAGGTGGAAAATGACCGTTACGCAGGCTGGCAAGAACGCCGATACCGATGCTTTCGATTCCGTGGCGGTCCAGGATTTTCTGGGCCTCGACGCCCAGCTTTCGGACGAAGAGAAGAGCGTCAGGGAGGGGGTGAGGTCTTTCGTGCACGAAAAGATCAAACCCCACATCGCGGCCTGGTACGACGGGGCCGTTTTTCCGAGGGAGATCGTGCCCGAGTTCGCCGAGCTCGGCCTGCTTGGCATGCACCTCACTGGCTACGGGTGCGCGGGCAGGAGCGCCGTCGAGTACGGGCTCGCCTGCATGGAGCTCGAGGCTGGTGATTCGGGATTGAGGACCTTCGTGAGCGTGCAGGGCTCGCTCGCCATGAGCGCCATACACAAGTTCGGCTCTGAGGAGCAGAAGCAGGAGTGGCTCCCCCGGATGGCCGGGGGGGAGGCGATCGGGTGCTTCGGCCTGACGGAGCCGACCGCCGGCTCGGACCCCGCAAGCATGAAGACCTTCGCCACGAGAGACGGCTCCGACTGGGTCCTGAACGGGGAGAAGCGTTGGATCGGCCTTGCAACCATCGCCGACGTCGCGGTGGTCTGGGCACGCACCGATGAGGAGAAGAACCCCGTCCGCGGCTTTCTGGTTCCAACGGACTCCGCGGGCTTCTCGGCCAGGGACATAACCCCCAAGCTCTCCATGCGAGCCTCGATCCAGTGCGACATCACCCTCGAAGACGTCCGCCTCCCCGAGGGCGCTATGCTCCCCGAGGCGAGGGGGCTAGGCGGGCCTTTCGCCTGCCTCAACGAGGCGAGGTACGGGATCATCTGGGGCGCGATGGGGGCGGCGCGCGACTCCTACGAGTCGGCACTTGCTTACGCGATGGAGCGGGAGCAGTTCGGGAGGCCCATAGCCTCTTACCAGCTCGTGCAGGAGAAGCTCGCGAACATGCTCATAGAGGTGGGCAAGGGCACGCTCCTCGCGCTCCACATCGGTAGGATGAAAGACGCGGGCACGCTCAAGACCGAGCAGATCTCCTTCGGCAAGCTCAACAACGTAAGGGAGGCTATAGAGATAGCCCGCGAAGCCCGTACCGTGTTCGGCGGCAACGGCGTCACCCTCGACTATCCTCCCATGCGCCACATGAGCAACCTGGAGAGCGTGAGAACCTACGAAGGAACGGACGAGGTCCACACCCTGATCCTGGGCGGAGCCATAACCGGAATCCCCGCCTTCCGGTAGGGCGGATTCGAAACCCGTAATGGCAGGTTGAAACCCGCCGCCCGTCCGGGCACGCCCCATATTGCTCGATTACAACGCACCTGACATGTGAATGAATCCACCCCACGGGGGTGCACCCAACCGTATGGATACAACCCACCCCGCGCGGGTATAACCCACACGATGTAGGCGCGGTTCGCGAACCGCCCAACAACGCATCGTGACACGACAAAGTGCGTTCCACCAATTCGATTCTCAACGAACGGGGGCGGCATGGCACAGATGAAGGCGATAACGGTCGAGGAGTTCGGTGAGGCGGATGTGCTCCGGTACGTCGACGCGGACCGCCCCGACCCGGGTGAGGGTGAGGTCCTGATCGAGGTCCGCTCCGCCGGCGTGAACTACGCAGACACGATGCGCCGCCGAAACCAGTACCTGGAGTGGCAGGACCTACCCTTCACACCAGGCTCCGAGGTGGCCGGCACGGTCGCCGAGGTGGGGGAGGGGGTGGACGATGTCTCGGTTGGCGACCACGTGGTGAGCCTGCTCGGGACGGGCGGCTACGCCGAGTACGCCGTCGCGCCGGCCCGTGGCCTCATCCCGCTCCCCGAAGGCCTTGACTTCGACCGGGCCGCCGCCATCCCCTTGCAGGGCCTGACGGCCTACCACTGCATCAAGACCTCGGGCGCCCTGAAAGACGGCGAGAGCGTCCTGGTCCACGCCGCGGCGGGCGGCGTCGGTACCCTCGCCGTCCAGATGGCCAGGCTACTCGGGGCCGGCACCGTCATCGCCACCGCGAGCAGCGAGGAGAAGCTGGACCTCGCCCGCTCCCTCGGCGCCGACGTGCTAATCGACTACACGGAAGACGACTGGCCGCAGCGGGTGCTCGAAGCTACCGAGGGCAACGGTGCCGACATCATCCTGGAGATGGTCGGCGCCGACTTTCCCCAGAAGAACCTCGAGTGCCTGGCCGTCTTCGGCAGGATGGTGGTCTTCGGCGCCGCGAGCGGGGAGCGCGGAACCATCGTCCCGGCCGCCCTCATGAAACCCTGCCACGCCGTCGTCGGCTTCTACCTGCCCCAGATCATGCGCCGACCCGACCTCTTCGTACCCTCCCTAGAAGAAGTGCTGGGCTGGATCTCCACAGACGACCTGAAGCTCACCATAGGCGACACATACCCACTCGACCAGGCCGCAACAGCCCACGCCGACCTGGAAGGACGCAAAACGACGGGTAAATTACTGCTGAATCCTTGAGAGCTAGTAGCTTTCAGCAGTCAGCTATCAGCTATTAAGTGAAACACGAGACGCCCGACCGTAAACGGCAATCCGTCGCGAGCCATCCCCTACAAAACCCGTCTGGGCAACAAGAAGGGCGGGGATCCTCTCCCCGCCCAAAAAAGCCGAAAGCTGACAGCTAGAACTGACCGCTCTAAATAACCGAGCTGCTTGGGCCACCCGAGACGTAGATCGTCTCGCCGCTGATATACGAGGCGTCGTCGGAGACGAGGAAGGCCACCACGTTGGCGATGTCCTCAACGCGCCCGAAGCGCTTGAGGGGGATGTTCTTCTCGAACCGTCCCTTCATCTCCTCCATGGACATGCCGACCCGCTCCGCGGCCTCCTTGGTCATCTCGGTCTCGATCCAACCGGGGGCCACGGCGTTGACGTTCACGTTGAAGCGGCCGAGCTCGAGAGAGAGCGTCCGCGCGAGGGCCTGCAAGCCCGCCTTTGCCGCCGAGTAGTTGGCCTGCCCCTTGTTGCCCAATGCCACAATGGAGCTGGTCATGACGATCTTGCCGTACTGCTGCTCCACCATGTACTTCTGGGCCGCCCTGGAGCACAGGAAGCTGCCCTTGAGGTGGACGTCTAGCACCTTGTCCCAGTCGTCCTCGCTCATCTTGAATGAGAGGTTGTCCCGCAAAAGGCCGGCATTGTTGACCAGGATGTCGATCCGCCCGAAACGGTTTGCGATCTCCTCGAACGCCTTCTCCACCTGCTGCGCGCTCGATACGTCGCAGGCTATGGCTATTGCCTCGGCCCCGGCTGCCTCCACGGCCTCCACCGTCTCCTGACAAGCCTCGGCCGAGAGATCCAGGACCGCAACGTTCGCCCCCTCCTGCGCCAGCCGGATGGCCTCAGCGGCCCCTATGCCGCGCGCAGCCCCCGTTACTACCGCCGTACGCCCATCAAGCCTCAATCGTCCACCTCTTTCCATCGCCAAACACCGTTAGCCACACCCCGGAGGGTGTGGGCTTTGTTACATGCCTGTTAATTGTATACGACCGGAACTTATGTGTCCAGAACAGATAGGTACAAAAGGACAACGATCGGAACCGTGACTTTGGCCGTTGGGAGAAGTATACGCGTTGCGCGGTGCGGGGTTGTCCGTTCGATCATGGTCGCGGTAGCCTCCGCCGGCCGGCGGGGGCTACCGCGATCCTGCTGCTAGGTTCTAATATAGATGCCGCCGTTGATATCGATGGACTGGCCCGTGATGTAGTCGCCGTCCTCGATCAGGTACCTGGCGGCGCGGGCCACCTCATGCGGCTTGCCGAAGCGGCCGAGGGGGACCTGCTTCTTGAGCTTGGCCTGCGCCTCCTCGGGAATGCTGGCGACCATGTCGGTCTCGATGAAGCCGGGGCTGATCGCGTTCACCGTGATGCCGGATTTGGCCAGTTCCTGGGCCGCGGTCTTTGTGAAGCCGAGTAGACCGGCCTTGGCCGCCGAGTAGTTCGCCTGTCCGATATTGCCAGCCTCACCGACGAAGGAGCTCATGTTGATGATCTTGCCTCCGCCCTGCTCGGTCATGTGCGGCAGCACCGCGTGGACCGTGTAGAAGGCGCTGTTCAGGTCAACCTGAATGACCTTGTCCCAGTCCTCCACGGAGAGCTTCTTCAGCGTACGGTCGATGTTGATGCCGGCGTTGTTGATCAGGACGTCTATACGGTTGAACTCTTCTATGGCCTTGTCTATGAGCTTCTGGGCCTGCTCGGCGTCCGAGACATCGGCCTGTACCGCTATGGCCTCCCCACCGGCTTCCGAGATCTTCTCCACCAGATCATCGGCGGGCTCCTTGCTCCTGGAATAGTTGACGACTACTTTGGCCCCCCCGCTGGCCAACTCCTCCGCGATGGCCGCACCTAACCCCCTGCTGGCGCCGGTGACCACGACAACGGCTTGATTCAAAGTACCCATACTGCCCTCCTTTTCCACTAGGCTCCTGGAGTAAAGTTTATTGACAGAAGAATTCACACGCAAACTAGGTACCAACAGCACCTAAAACCAGAAAGCCGAAAGCGAACCAGGAGGGAAGCGGCACGCTGGAAGGCGGAGGTGACCCGAAGCACGCTGCAAAGAAGTGCGCCCGAGCGGGCGGCGTCCGCGTGATGTGGGGTGATAAATTGGAGAACGGGAAAGGAGTTGCGGACGCCGATCCCCCTCGCGCGATGCTCCCCTAATCTACAACGCCAGGGTGGACCAGTCATGCACCTTTCTATGCAATTCTGGCCGGAAACCGGACCGTCGTCCGCGACACCACCGACACAGATCAAGCGCACGAAGCCGCAAACGGGATGCTCTGTCATAATATATGCAGGACGATTAGAGCCGCGCGGGAGCTAGATGTAATAGTGACTTTCGACGGAGACCGGGAGTCGACCATAGCTCTTCATATCATGGGACTTCCGGCATACGGTCGGATACTACCCTTGACGTGCGGATACATATATGTAAAATGCACATAGAGCAAGGAAGAGAGAGATATGAGTGACGAGGCACAGGAGCGCGAGGTAGAAAGCACGGGACGGGGCTTCAGGGGGGTAGAGGCGAGGCCGCGAAACTGGCTGGTGCCTGTAATTCTGCTGTCGTTACGAGAGTGGAACTCCTACGGGTACGAGTTGATGGAGCGGGCTTCGGCCTTCGGGTTCGAGGCGATGAACCCGGGAACTCTGTACCGCACGCTACGTCAGATGGAGAAAGAGGGTATCGTGGAGTCCAGTTGGGAGACTTCGCGGGGCGGCCCGGCGCGCAGGATGTACACCATCACCGACGCGGGGCGTTCTTACCTCGATTTCTGGGCCAAGTCGCTCGAGCAGTACCAGCGGACCATGGACAATTTCTTCCGGCTCTACACTGGCAGGTCGCTGCGGGAAGAGAGAGAGCGCGGCGGCGAGAAGTAGTTCGCGTCACACGCGAGAGAGGAGAGAGGCAATGCCCACCATGGAGCAGACGAACAGGGCTGTGCAGAGGCTCGCCGAGAACACGAGGGACTCTTACCAGACGGTCGTGGACCACGCGGTCGGCTTGCAGGAGCGCAACGTCAGGTTCGCCCGGGGTGTGGTCGACGGCACCATCAAGGAGCTCAGGCATCAGGCCGAGAGCAACCGCAGCCTCGCGGGCGAGCTGTTCGAGCGCGCAGACGAGCAGCGCGAGGCGTACCGGACCCTCGTCGAGCAGTCCCTCGACGCCTACATGGAGTTCGCCTACGCGCCCCTCGCCTACTACAAGGAGAACCTGGAGGCGACCAGGAAAGCCGTCCGCAGGTAGGTAGGGCTCTGCCAGGCAGAAGAAGGTTCTGAGACGGGGGAGCGGGCCGGGTGGCCCGCTCCCCCGTTGTGTGTTTCGTGGCGGCCTCAGAGGGTAACAAAGTATACCCAGGTGGGTTCGTAACAGGAAAGGAGATCATGGACGAGAGGCAGCAAAAGCAGGTAAACGAGGCGGCCGAGAAGTTCGCCGACGCGCTCAAGGAGTCTTACCAGTCCATCGCGGACCGGTCCGTCTCGGCGCAGGAACTAAACGCGCAGGTGACGCAGGACTTCTTCAACGGCGTCATCAACAACCTGAGGACGCAGGCCGAGAACAACAGGGCGCTTTCTGAGGACCTCATCGAGCAGCAGCGAAAGCAGCAGGAAGCATCCCAGGCCTTGGCCCAGGAATCGCTCGGGGCTTACATGGACTTCCTCAACTCCATGTTCTCCTACTACAGGGGCAACCTCGACGAGGCGCAGCGGAGGGCCAACCAGTAGGGCTGGGTGGCACTTTGCGGCGAGAACAGGGTCTGGGCCACGTGGTCCGGGCCCTGTCTTTTGATGTATCCTGTGATCACTTAGAGACGGAAGGAGTAGAGGGTGAGTTTCGGCAA
>DASUPX010000295.1:0-3388 GCA_036280905.1 Rubrobacter sp.
ATAGACCCAACCATACCCGAGGGCATGAACGCCCTGGTGACCAGGCTCATGGCCAAGAACCCGGAAGACCGCTACGCCTCCGCCGACGAACTCGCAGACGACCTCTGGAAGATAACCAGGGGGCGCGAGCCCACCGCGGCGACGGACGCCGCGGCGGCTCCGACCCGGGTGCAGCGGGGGCCCGCTGCCGCCGCCTACACCCCCACACAGAGAGTCCCGACGGTCCATACATCGCCGGTCAGGCGTCGCCGCAGGCGTGTCTCCTGGTTCATGGTGCTGCTTGTCGCGCTTCTGTTACTGCTCGGTACCCTGGGCGTTCTCAGGGGCCTGCTGGGCCCGGACTTCGCGAACGGCTGGTTCGAATCGCCCGGGGAGAACAACCCGCAGTCCGGGCCCTCCGCGTCCCAGACCGTAAAGGTTCCCCGGGTCGCGGGGCTCACCATCGCCGAGGCACGTCAGAGGCTAACCGACGCCGGGCTCGGGGTCGGGCAGATCAACTCCCTCCCGAGCGACAACGTGGCCGCCGGCAGGGTCATCGCCTCCGGCTACAGTGCGGGCACGAAATTGCCCCGCGACACCGAGGTGAACCTGGACGTGAGCACCGGCCCGCAGGCAGCCCCGTCGCCTTCCCCGACCGCGACGGCCCAGCCGAGCCCACAACCCGCAGGCTCGGCCAGCGCCTCCGCAACGGCCCAACCCTCCCAACAGCAGAACCGCCAACCTGCCAGGCAACCCGGTCGCCGGCAAAATGCCGCCCCGGTCCGACCGGATGACAACGCCGGAGCCAGCCCCTCGCCAAGCGCAGCCCCAGAAGACAACGCGGCGCCACAGGGCGCCGGTGGACTCGAAGACAACAGCGGCAGCGGGATCAGCGGTAATGGGAACAGCGGTAATGGGAACGGCGGCGGCGGGAACAGCGGCCCCGGTGGTGGGAGAGGCCAACCCTAGGCAAACCCATCTTCTGGCATCGTTGGCCCGGACGGCCCGAGCATCCCCTCTGATACTCCCTGAGGTCCCGCGTTCCTGGTAAAGATAGTGCGGCGAACGCGACGGTCCGTTCGCGGCGGGAGAGCAGGATCGTCGGGGTGGATCCGGTGAGGCGCCCAGCACGCCGGCAAGCAGCGACCACGGGCCGAAGCGTGCAGGCGGGGCGCGTGGAGCCGGGCCAACAAGCTACAATAACCGACGCGTATGCCGAGCTTACAGGGGAGGAGTGCACCATGAAGGCCGTACGGATACACGACTTTGGTGGGCCGGAGGAGCTGAGCTACGAGGACCTGGAGATGCCCGAGCCGGGTCCCGGTGAGGCACGCGTGAAGCTCGCTGCCTCTGGCGTGAACTTTATCGACGTCTACCAGCGCACGGGCCTCTACCCCGGCGATCTGCCGCGGCCGCTCGGCCTGGAGGGTGCGGGCGAGGTGGATGCCGTGGGAGAAGGTGTCGAAGAGGTATCCCCCGGAGATTACGTGGCCTTCGCGAGCGCGCCGGGCTCCTACGCAGAGTACGTGGTCGCCCCCGTGGAGGCCCTCGTGCCCTTCAACGTCACGCTCGTGGAGGCGCGGGTGGCCGCCGCGGTTATGCTCCAGGGCATGACGGCGCACTACCTGACCCACAGCACCTTCCCCCTGCAGGAGGGGCAGACGGCGCTCGTTCATGCCGCAGCCGGCGGGGTCGGGCTGCTGCTCGTCCAGATGGCCAAGCTGCGGGGGGCCACGGTGATCGGGACCGCCGGAACCGAGGAGAAGGCGCAGCTCGCCAGGGGGGCTGGAGCCGACGAGGTGATCCTCTACACGGAGCAGGACTTCGTAGAGGAGACGAACCGCATCACGGACGGCGAGGGCGTGCACGTGGTCTACGACTCCGTGGGCAAGGAGACCTTCGACGGCGGCCTCGACGTGCTGCGCCCGCGCGGCTACATGGTGCTATTCGGCGCGTCCAGCGGTCCCGTGGAGCCGGTCGACCCCCAGATCCTCAACCAGAAGGGCGGGCTGTTCTTGACACGACCTGCGCTCTGGCAGTACACGGCAGACCGCGAGGAGCTCCTGTGGCGCGCCGAGAGCCTCTTCTCCTGGATCGGCCAGAACAACCTGGACGTCCGGATTGGCGGCACCTACGAGCTCTCCGACGTGGAGCAGGCCCACCGCGACCTCGAAGGCCGCAAGACAACGGGCAAACTGCTGCTCATCCCGTAAGACGGACCCGTGAAGCTCGACGCCGCCCTCGGAACGGAAGGCAACCCCCTCAAAGGGATGGGACGGACCGCCCGCGCCGCCGAAGAGCTCGGTTTCGCCGGCCTGTGGACCAGCGAGACAAAGCACGACGGTTTCCTGCCGCTGGCAGTCGCCGCCAGCGAGACGGAACGGATGGAGCTCGGCACCTCCGTGGCCATAGCCTTCTCGCGCTCGCCCATGGAGACGGCCCAGACGGCGTGGGATCTGCAGGACCTCTCCAGGGGCCGCTTCCTGCTAGGGCTCGGCACGCAGGTCAAGGCCCACATAACCCGCCGTTTCTCCATGCCGTGGGACAGGCCGGCGGCACGCCTGCGCGAGTACATCCTGGCCTTGCGTGAGATCTGGCGCTCCTTCCAGGACGAGGGCTCCCCGGATTTCGAGGGTGAGTTCTACAGCCACACCCTCATGACGCCCTTCTTCAACCCCGGACCCATAGAACATCCGGAGATCCCAGTCTACATCGCCGGGGTCAACACCAGCCTTGCCAGGCTGGCGGGCGAGGCCTGCGACGGCTTCCACGTTCACCCCTTCCACTCGCCGGAGTACGTGCGCCAGACCGTCAAACCGGCCATCTCAGAGGGCGCGGACAGGGCCGGCCGTGACCCCGGGAGAGTCGAGCTGGTGACGAGCGCCTTCGTCGTCCCCACGGGAAACGGGGAGGAGGCCGCAGAGCAGCGCGAGTCGGTGAGAGCCCAGATCTCTTTCTACGCCTCCACCCCGACCTACCGCACCGTCCTCGAAGCGCACGGCTGGGAACAGGTCGGCGAAAGGCTGGGGACCATGGCCCGCGAGAAGAAGTGGCGTGAGATGCCCGCCCTCATAACCGACGAGATGCTCGCCGCCTTCGCTATCGAGGCCGCCCCAGACGAGATTGGCCCGGCCCTGAAAGAGCGCTACGAGGGACTCATAGACCGCGTCGCGCTCTACCTATCGTTCGTCCCAGGAGAACGGGACGAGTTCTGGCAAACGGTGGTGGATTCGATCCGAAGTGCATGAGGCTCTTGCCTCATGCACTTCAGCTGTCAGCTTTCAGCGATCAGCGGTCAGCAAGTGAAGCTGTCAGCTACATTTACGGCTTCAGGACCACCTTTATGGCACCATCCTGCTTTTTCTGGAAGATCTCGTATCCAAGCGGGGCGTCTTCGAGGGGCATCTCG
>DASUPX010000296.1:0-3846 GCA_036280905.1 Rubrobacter sp.
ATTGCGATGCCCCCCCGAGCGGAGGGAGGAGGCTACGCATGAGGCCTTCTCCAAGCTCAGGCCCCACGTGGAGGCGGAGATAGAGGCGCTAGAGACCATGGAGGGGCTGAGAGACCTCACGGAGGAGGAACTCGCCCGGCGGCAGGTGTTTGCGATGCTCGTGAGCGTGGTCAGGCAGGAAGAAGAGGCCAACAGGCCAGCGAGGGAGCGTATCCTCGAGGTCCTGCGCCTGAAGGCCGCGACCAACTCAGAACTCCAGCTGCGTACGGGGATAAGCACGGGCACGATACGCAACAACCTCTCCGGACTCATCGAAGACGGGGAGGTCGTTGGCGACAGAGGACGCCCTAAGACCTATCAGTTAGTGACATCGGGCTCTAGAAAGGCATCACGAGGGTAGAAGCAGCCCTTCTTCTTGCCCTTATTCGCCGGAGTGCGTGGAAGGCTTATTCTCCCTTCGGTTGTACGGCGTTCTGGGAGGTCCGCAACGGATAGCAACGTCCACGCGACTGCAAAGATACGTCGTTTGGGTGATGCGTCGGACTCCGAAGCATGCCAGTCTTCCGATGGCAGCCGAAGTGCACCCGACAGTTAGGAGGATGAATTCGCATGTCCACCCAACCCCAGGTACCCGACGCGAACGCCCTGAAGGAGCGGCAGGTAAAGATCTGGACCGCCGGAGAGTACGCGCGGATCGGCAACCCCATAGCCATCATGGGCGAGTTGCTGTGCGAGGCCGTGGACCTCCACTCCGGGGACGACGTCCTCGACGTGGCGACCGGCTCCGGCAACACTGCCATCTCCGCCGCGAGGCGCTTCTGCAATGTCACGGGCATGGACCTAGCCCCCGAGTCCATAGAGCACGCCCGCCGCCGCGCCGAGGCGGAGGCGATGGATATAACCTTCGAGGTCGGGGACGCCGAGGACCTACCCTACGAAGACGCCTCCTTCGACGTGGTTGTGTCCACCATAGGGGTAATGTTCTGCCCGGACCAGGAGAAGACGGCGGGCGAGCTATTGCGGGTCTGCAAGCCAGGGGGGAAGATCGGGCTCTCAAGCTGGACGCCCGATAGCTTCACCGGGCAGATGCTGAAGACCGTGGGCAAGCACGTCCCACCGCCCCCCGGCGTGAAGCCGCCTTCTCTGTGGGGCACCGAAGAAAGGCTGCGAGAACTCTTTGGAGAGGGCGTCTCCTCCTTGCAGACGACGCGCAGGACCTACAACTTCCGGTACCCGTCGGCCGATCACTACGTGGGGTGGTTCCGCGAGTACTACGGCCCGACGGTGAGGGCGTTCGCGGCGCTCGACGCGGAGGGGCAGGAAGCCCTGGCCTCCGATCTCAGGGAGTTGTGCGAGTCCCGTAACGTCTCGGGCGACGGGACGCTCGTCGCGCCATCGGACTACCTGGAGGCGGTGGCCATCAGGCGTTGATCCCATCGCTCGGGGTTCGGGCCCGGCCAATCCGAAGAGCTAAGGGTCGCCTACGTCCGCGTTCCCGAGCTGCTGGTAGGAGCGGAGCGGCAGCGGTACGGTTGCCTGGAGGCAGGGGCAAACGACGGGCTTTACCAGTTCGAGGCGCTGCCAAGCGGGTTCACAGCTGCGCTTCCGGTCGACGCCGACGGCCTGGTGATCGACTACCCTGGGCTTTTCCGACGGGCCTGGTCCGGGTAGAGCAAGTGGGTGAACTAATCCCCCTGCTTGCTTGGGTCTCCTCCACAGACGTAACGGTCTGCCCTCAGCCCAAAAAGGATTTCCTAACATCGCGACTCACTCGGCGTCGGGCATTGGCAAATCGAGGAACTTCGTGATCATCGAACCCAGCCATTCGCCGTGCTCGACGAGCGTTGCATGAGTGGTGCCGGGAAGGACTGCGAGCTGCGAACGCGGTAGGCCCGCCAGGTCTCCCATAACCCCGCCGCCGAGCAAACGGAACATCTCCACGGCGTGCTCGGGGCGGACGATATCGGAATCGCCGATGACGAGCAGGGTAGGGGCGCCTATCGCCTCTATCGCCTCGGCGTGCAAGTCTTGGATCTCTCGATCCATTTGCATCTTTTTGGCGAACAACCTGGCGAAGTCCTCCGGCCTGGGCGCTGTACGCACGTACTCCTCGTGCCAGGGCGAGCCATGCATCATCTCGGGTTTCATCTCCGCCAAACCGTCCATCAGCCCGGGGTGGAGGCCGCTCTCGTTGTAGGTGACCGAGGCGAGCACGAGTTTGCGCACCACCTCCGGGCGTCGAATGGCGATCCGCAGGGCGATACCTGCTCCCATGCTGAAACCGAAGAAGTCGGCGTTTTCGATCCCAAGCTGTTCGAGAGCGGCAACGGTGTCGTCGGCCATCTGCTCCATGGACAGCGGGCGATCGATGTCGGCGGTGCGTCCGTGGGCCTGCATCTCGAAGGCGACCACCCGCCTGGACTTGGCGAGTTCCGGCAACACGTTCCCGAACGAGGTGCCGATCGCCGAAAAAGCGCCGTGGAGTAAGACGAGAGGCTGTCCGGCACCGTGAATCTCGTAATACATCTTGAGGCCGTTCACGAGGATGTAGTCGCCCGCCCCTTGGGCCCGGTCGTTGCGGCTGTTCGTCACGGTGGGTGCTCCTTCCTCGGTGGTTGGCAGCGTCTGGTCGCAGCATAAGCGAACGGCCACTGAATACAACTGATATCTACAATATGGAACAGGAGCTCCCGAGGGAGAAAGGAGCAGACATCCTTGGAGCCCCACGAGCCCTAGCCGCCCATCTCCTTCAGCACCGCCCTCGGATCCTCGCCGATAGCCTGTGATCTCCCCATGAACGCCGCCCTCTGCTTTTCTCTCTGCCTCGCCCTCGGCCCACTCCCTCACGCGCTCTCCCAAATCTTCTGGCAACTTCGAGTCACCGGCCTTCGGCCTCTCCCCGGCGGCGATCTCAAGCTCCGCGAGGCGGCATTAGGCTTGGACTAACTGGACGACCTCGGCTAGACGCTTCCTGATTACGGGGTGGAGGTCGCCGGAGAGCGTCACCTCCAAAGGCTCCCTGACTATCAGGCGCGGGCTCCGTATCTTTGCCCCAACCTTGGAGTTGCCGAGCGTTGCCGCGTGTGAGGCGTTGCGCCGCTCCTCGCTGTGGTCAGGATCTAGGTGTTAGTAGAAATCGTGATACCGGCATGGCGCTAGTCGGGCGAGGCCCGCCGTCGCGCTCGGTACCCTGGCAGAAGGTCCTCGGCGCCGGTGCTCCGGATCTTCTCCAGCACGGTACCCCTCTCCACCGCACCAATCCTACGCTCCGCCAACCCGACGTACTCCCGCTCCGTCTCGGCCCCCACGAAGAAGCGGCCCAGCTCCTTGGCCGCCACCCCCGTCGTTCCTGACCCGCTGAAAGGGTCAAACACGAGGTCGCCTTCCCTGGTGGAGGCCAGCACGGCGCGCCTGAGGAGGCGCAGAGGTTTCTGGGTGGGGTGGCGGCCGTGGACCTTCTCCCTCATGGGCACGGCGGGGATGTGCCATACGGAGGAGAGCTGGGAGGTTGGGTCGGGGCTGTTTATGAGGTCGTAGTTGAAGGTGTGCCTGGAGTACTTGCTCCTGCTCGCCCACAGCAATGTCTCATGTGAGTGGGTGAAGGCTGTGTGGAGAAGGTTCGGTGGCGGGTTGGGCTTGGACCAGGTGATCTGGTTTATCAGCTTGAAGTTCATGCTCTGGAGCGCGAAGCCGAGGCTGAAGATGATGTGGTGGGTGCCCGTAACCCAGATGGTTCCGTCGGGCTTCAGGATGCGGCGTGCCTCTTTCAGCCAGCCGACGTTGAAGCGGTGGTCCGCCCTGAAACCCATGGACCTGTCCCAGGCGCCCTTGTCGA
This sequence comes from Rubrobacter sp., assembly GCA_036280905.1. GTDB lineage: Bacteria > Actinomycetota > Rubrobacteria > Rubrobacterales > Rubrobacteraceae > Rubrobacter_D. The sequence continues at coordinate 3,836 of DASUPX010000296.1, forward strand.
CGGTGGCCAGG
>DASUPX010000297.1:0-9869 GCA_036280905.1 Rubrobacter sp.
CAGAGAGGCGCGCTGCTGATCCCGTCCGAGTCAAACTAACGCGAGCAGAGACCACCCTGGTTCAGTATCAGCCGGTGCGGGCGTCGGTACCGGATGCCGCGTAGCGCCTCGTCTCGACGCCGATCAGGACCACGAGCAGGAGCACCAGTCCAGCCAGCCCGACTAGCGGTGGCAAGAAGGCGGCGACGGGCAGCGCGAGTAGCAGGACGACGACCGCGACAAGTCGGGGCACGCCGAGCGTGGCGTATATGCGCTGCTTGAAGAAGAGGTGCCCGGCTAGGTAGAGCGCGATCCCCCCGTACAGGGCCGCGGCGTAGAAGAGGCCGAGCGGCTTGACGTCTCCGGCGTGCGCGAGCACGCCCTCCACGCCGACCGCGCCAACGATTATGCCGGCGACGATCGGGAAGTGTCCGTAGGTGTAGGCTTCGATCGCCATCCTGACCCGAGCCTGGCCCTGGGCCTCCCGGAGCCGGTGTTCGGCGGCACGGGAGACCACATCGAAGTACAGCCACCACAGGCACAGGGCCGTCGCGATGCCGAGCACGCCGGCGGCGAGCAACGGCGTGCTGATCGGCTGTCCGGCAGCGCCGACCCCGATGGCGACGACAGATTCCCCGATAGATAGGATGATGAATAGCCCGTAGCGCTCGGTCCAGTAGGGAGCGCTCTGGATGCGCCAGTTGCCCTCCCGCGAGGTAACGTAGACGCCTCCCCAGTCAACGGCGAGGGCGCCGGCGAAGAACAAGACCTGCAGCTCTCCTCCCAGAAGGGCACCGGCGATGAGCAGGGCGGCCCCCGCCAGGGTCGGAACCCAGGAGATCGCCACCTGCCGGCGCAACCCGGGATCACCCCGCGCGGCCAGCGTGTAAACGCTCAGGTGCAGGCAGCGCACTATCAGGTAGGCCCCGACCAGCACGAGCGGTCCGTAGAGGCCTCCCTTGGCGTCGTGCCAGGCCTCCGGGACCGTCAGGGCCACGACGAACAGCGCCGCCATCGCCACGGCCATGGCGGCACGCACGACGCCCGTGTCGGCCCTGGCCTGATTGCCGAGCCAGGCGTAAGCGCACCAGGTCCACCACAGTAGCGCGAGGACGAGCAGTCCCTGGAGCACACCAAGGGTGTCATGGGCGTGCAGTATGTAGCCTGTGACCTGGGTCATGGCGAACACGTAGACGAGGTCGAAGAAGAGCTCGAAGGTGGTGACGGTATCGTTTTCGCCCGTGGGGCGCGCACCACCGAGGATCTCAGAGCCCCGTTCGTCTGTCCGGGCGATGACGACCACCTTTCCCTGTACCAGGAGGCCAAGGGTCCTTCAGTGCCGGAGTATAGCGTCCTGGCCTCGCACCGCGTCAAACCGGGATAGTTCGGGGATCGGGCTGTCTAGAGGGCCGCGGAAATGTCCGACCGGGTGGCGGTGTGCCCGTTGGGGTACAGAGGTATGGTACCGGATGGGCATCCTCGGGGGCGTCGAGCTTCTGCACCAGGACTCGTCTTGGCCGCGATCGCGCTGCCCGCGAGCGCCGATGGGTGCGGTTTCAGCCGGGTCTGCTCTCGTCTCGCGCTTGCCTGGCACCATCTATCTCTTCGCTGGGCTTGCCCGTGCGTCCGAGGTTGCCCACCAGGGCAGCGACGGTGGTGACCAGGTAGATCTGGCCGAGCAAACCCTCGGTCACGGCGAAGGCGCGGCCCAGGCCCCCCTGGGCCGTGAGGTCCCCGTAGCCCACGGTGGCCATCGTGACGAAGCTAAAGTACGCGAAGTTGCTTCGCGTACCGACCTCCTGCGCCGCAAAGAAAGGCCTGGAGCCGAACTCTTCGATGCACTCGAAGACGAAGGCGAAGGACATCCCGAGCAGCACGTAGATGCACACGGCCGCCAGCACGATAAGCGTGTTTATCTCGGTGTATGACCGCATCCGGCGGACGATCGCGCCCGCTGCGAGCATCGTCAGGAGCAGGCTCGTGACCGAGAGGTACTTTCTTGCATCCTGCTGCGTGATGGCGATGACGGTGCTCATCACGAACCCGGTAGCTGCCACGGCTATTCCTGCCCTTACCCAGTGCCTGTGCGCGCCAGAGGCGACCATGGCGATCATGAGCGTCGCGGATAGGGTGGCCGTTGTAGCCAGCCACGCCCAGGGTTGGTTTGGCGCGGAAATGGTGAAGAACACCGTGACGATGAGCAACACCAGCACGACGCCGAACTGGTCCCTGATCCGGGACAGCTCTTGCCTCCCGGAGCGTGCGACGCGTTGCGAGCCTGTACGTCCGACACCCACCGGGCGAGCCTATCCTGTATGCGCCCGTCTCGCAAGAACCCACCACCCGCTACGGACGGGAATTCTCTCAACCTCAGGGCGCAGTGGCGTTAATGACCCGGGTTACCACCAGAACGCCACCCTTGGCATGCTAGCCGCGCCGTCTGTGGAACAATCGGTGAGACCGAAAATCTACAGCAGGGGTAACGCATGACCATAGATGGGAAAGTCGCGCTGGTTACGGGTTCGTCGCGGGGTATCGGGCGCGAGATAGCGCGAGATCTCGCCTCGAAGGGGGCCAGGGTTGCCGTCCACTACAGGGCCGACGGCGAGGCCGCGCGAGAGACGCTGGCCTCACTGGCCGGGGGACCACACTACGTCTTCAGCGCGGACGTGGCCGACCCGGACGCGGCGAGGGATCTCGTCCACGACGTGGTGCGCGAGATGGGCGGGATCGACGTGCTAGTCAACAACGCGGCTATCTTCGAGGCTCATCCCGTGCCCGACACGGACTACCTGGGCTGGCGAACGGCCTGGTCCCGGACCATTGCCACGAACCTGATCGGCCCGGCGAACCTCTCGTTTCTGGTAGCCAGGATCATGATGGAGAGCGGCGGCGGACGCGTGGTAAACGTCTCCTCCCGCGGGGCCTTCCGCGGTGAGCCCGAAACTCCCGCCTACGGGGCCAGCAAGGCGGGCCTGAACGCCATGAGCCAGTCGCTGGCGCAGGCTCTGGCTCCCTACGGCGTCCTCTTCTACGTGGTAGCCCCCGGGTTCGTGGAGACCGACATGGCCTCGTCGGTGCTCGAAGGACCCCAGGGAGCCGGTATACGCGCCCAGAGCCCCCTCGGCCGCGTTGCTACAGTGGAGGAGATTGCGCGCACCGTCGGCTTCCTGGCCGCTGAGGCACCGGCCTTCATGACGGGTGCCATCCTGGACGTTAACGGGGCCTCCTACCTGCGGTCATAACCCGGCCAGCAGCGGCGCATGGCTATACCGATGCGCGCGGCGCCGGTCGGTGGCATCATGACGGTACTAGGGGACCATTCATCTGTTGGATCGAAGGGAAAGGCGCATGAAGGAGAGAGAGGCTACGCCGGCCACCGAGGACACCGAGCTACGTTCTTTACTTGGTGACGCGGCGACGCTCGCGGCCGGGTATCTGGAAGGGTTGCCAGATCGCAGGGTAACGCCGTCCGCTACGGTGGAGGAGCTGCGAGAAGAGTTCTGCGGGCCGCTTCCGGAGGAACAGCAGGACCCCCGAGAGGTGCTAGCCGGGCTTGCAAGGAGCGCCGAGCCCGGGTTGATGGCCACGTCCGGTGGCCGGTTCTTCGGCTTCGTCATAGGCGGTACGATGCCAACCGCTCTGGCTGCGGACTGGCTCGCCTCGGCCTGGGATCAGAACGCCGGCCTCTACGTGGCCGCCCCAGCGGCTTCGGTGGTCGAGGAGGCCTGCGGGGCATGGCTCTCCGAACTGTTCGGGTTACCTGACGGCGTCACTTTCGGGCTGGTAACAGGCGGCCAGATGGCCAACTTCACCGCACTCGCGGCCGCCAGGCACCACGTGCTGGAGCGGGCCGGTTGGGACGTGGAGGCGGATGGCCTCCTCGGTGCGCCCCGGGTGAGGGTGCTGGCCGGAGAGGAGAGGCACGTCACTATAGACCGGGCCCTCCGCTTTCTGGGCCTCGGCACCTCGAGCTTGCGCCCCGTACCAGCGGACGGACAGGGCCGGATGCGGCCAGATGCTCTCCGTTCCGCCCTGGCCGAGTCTTCGGAACCCACCATCATCTGCGCCCAGGCCGGCAACGTGAACACGGGTGCCATCGATCCCCTGGATGACATCTGCGACGCGGCCGGCGACGCCTGGGTGCACGTGGATGGGGCCTTCGGTTTGTGGGCCGCCGCCAGCCCATCCCTGCGGCATCTCATCCGGGGCCTTGAGCACGCGGATTCCTGGGCCACCGACGCCCACAAGTGGCTGAACGTCCCCTACGATTCGGGGCTCGTCTTCTGTGCGCACCCCCGGGCGCACCGGGCGGCCATGGGGACGCAGGCGAGCTACCTGGTCGCCTCCGAAACCGGCGAGCGGGACCAGCTCGACTGGAACCCCGAGGCCTCACGCCGGGCGCGCGGGTTTCCGATCTACGCGGCCATCCGCTCGTTGGGCCGTTCGGGTGTCGCCGACCTCGTCGACCGCTGCTGTGCTCACGCCCGGCGCTTCGCCGAGGCGCTTGAGCGGGAGCCTGGGGTCGAGGTGCTCGCCGACGTGGTTCTAAACCAGGTCCTCGTACGCTTTCTCGACCCCGGCGGTGACCACGGCTCCAGGACCCGTACCGTCATCAGGGCTGTGCAGGAGGATGGTACCTGCTGGCTTGGGGGCACGACCTGGCAGGGCCAGGTGGCCATGAGGATCTCGGTCTCCAACTGGTCGACCACGACCGAAGATGTAGATCGCTCCGTGGAGGCAATCCTGCGTGCCGCCCGCTGATGGCTCCTGACGCTGCTCCGCCGCCCGTCCTACCGCCGTCCCATTAGCACGAATGGGGCCCAGTAGTACGGATGCGGGTGCCTCTCTCTGAGTGCCAGCTGGGCTTCGCGCAGCGCCGTGGTTCTGCCTGCGCCCTCGCGCATTCTGGCGTACCAGCCCTCCATCATCCAGGACGTGGTCTCATCTTGCACGAGCCACAGGCTAGCGACGAGCGTCGCGGCCCCCGCGCCGAGAAAACCGCGGGCGAGGCCTACTATCTCGTCACCGGCCAGAACCCGGTTGCGCGCTGACTCGCAGGCGCTCAGCGTAACGAGGGCGCCGTCCAGGTCGAGGGCCAGCACGTCGGCGGCCGTCAGCCAGCCGTCGTGCAGCTTGAGCGATGAGAACATGGGGTTGTCCCCCCGGAACATGCCGTGGCTAGCCAGGTGCAGCACGTCACAACCCGGGGCACGCTCCCTGACGGCGTCCACGGTCGCCTGCCCGTCGGCCAGCAACTCTGCTCCCGGGAGATGCGAGGCCACAGCCAGAGCCTCCCCGGACACGTGGGGGATCAGGGGGTCCCTGACGCTCAGGACGAGCGCGCTCTCCTGGTCCCGGGGTTCCTGCCTCTGGCAGAGGGTGAAGACGGTGGCGCTCGGAGCGTAGGAGACCTCGAAGCGGTCGAGCAGGTACGCCTCGCCGTCGAACAGAGCATGAAATGGCACCCTGTGGAGCATGCCGTGGGGGATTATGGTGATCTTCTGCGGATCATGCCCGCCTGCGGATGGAGCCCCAGGGAGCGGTTCGAGGGATGCTACCAGCTCGTCGTATAGCGAGGCGAGCACGCGCTCGGTGAGCCGGGTCAGGTGCTCCGTGTGTTTGCCTACGAACCCGGGGTCAGCTCCCATGCGGTCCCACTGCACGTCAAGTTGCCGCAGGAGCTTCGCCACCACGCCGGCCGATCCACAACCGCGCACGACCCTGACCCGGTCCCGTCCCCCGACGAAAGCGATGATCTCGTCCTCCATGATGTGGTAGGCGACCAACGTCACGTCGGGGGGGAGCTCCTCCCACACCTCCGGCGGCGCGGCCGTGGTGAAAGGGTCCGAGGTGAGCGGCACCGTGCGCAGGCGGAGCTCGCTGATCTCCCGCTCCAGCTCGATAGTCCGACCGTGCAGGTCGGGAAGGGGAACCTGCGGCGGTACCTCCCCGACGCCTAGCATCTGATTGTATGTAGCGTTGAGGTCGGACTGCAGGCTCATGATGCGTTCCTGCAATGGCTCATCAGCGGGGAGTGCTCCCCGCCTGGAGACGCCGGTTAATAGGTCCACCAGGCCGCGGGATTTGGCGCGCTCGGCCACGGCGAAAACCCCGCGCGGGTCGCTCTCGGCCCACCTGTGGAGGTGCACCTTGAGTAGCTCTTCGTAGGCCCCGATCTTGTCCAGCAAGAAGGAGGCGCGCATCGACTCGTGGGTCACGGTGTCGCGCAGGCGTTCGATCTCGTCTACCGCCTCCTCGAGGGCAACGAGCGCCTCCTCCTCGCTGCCTTGAAGCCTCCTCAGCCGACCCAGCCGCTCGTTTAGCCTCTGGCGCAGCTGGGGTAGCGCCAGGCGCTCGGAGAGCAGGCGCGCCTGCATGAGGTGCCGTTCGGCCCCGTCCACGTCGGGCAGCAGCACGTCAACCATCCGCAGGTGGGCGTAGACGCGCTGCACGGACCAGTCCCTCTCGAGGACGAGCTCCAGAGCCCGCTCGGCGTGAGCCAGGGAGGCTTCGGGATCGCCGCGCTTCTCCTGCACGAGTGACTGGCCGAGCATTACCCCGCTCAGAAAGGTGGAGTTTCCCGCCGCCGAGAACAGCTCAGCGGCTTCGGAAAGTGACCGTTCCGCCTCCTCGAAGTTGGAGGTGAGGGCCAGCGTAACGCCCATGCCCCAGAGCGCGCGAGCGCAATCGTGGGCCATCCCTGTCCTGCGCAGGAGGTTGCTGGATCTCTGGTAGGCTGCGAGCGCCTCGGGGTAGAGGTTCAGGTCGAGGTAGACGTTTGCCGTGTCGAGGACGAGCTGGCTCTCGTCTTTGAGCGCGTCGAGGTTCTGGTAGATGCGATGCGCCTCCTCGAAGGCGATAAGGCTGGACCTGTAATCAGCCAGCTGCCTGTTGGCCTCGCCGATGTTGCAGAGTGCCGTCGCGTAAGGCAGCGTAAGATTAGCCCCGGCGAAGACCCGTGCGGCTGCTTCGTGAGCGCCCAGGGCCTCGGTGCCCCGCCCGAGGTAGAGGAGCACGGCGCCCCGATTATCGAGTATCTCCCCGACGCGCTCCGTCTCGCCGAGTTCCCCATAGAGACTTTCGGCCACGCTGTAGGCCGCGAGCGCCTCTTCGTAGCGTCCCATGTACTCCAGGCAACCCCCGAGGTTCTGCTGCACGAGCGCCGTCAGCATGTCTCGCTGATGGGTGCTGGGGTAGACCGTCACGTCTCCCCGGCCGTCGAGCGTGTCGAGAACGGTCTGCCCGGCGTCAAGGGCCTCCTGGTAGAGCCCGAGCTCGAGGAGCACCGACATCCTGCCCACGTGGGTCCGCACGGCGTCGAGCGCCATATCGCTGGCCAGGTATCCCTCGTATGCCTCCCTGGCCATACGAAGCGCCGCGTCGAACTCGCCCCTGGCGAAATGGGTCTGCAGCCGGACGTAGGCCGAGCGGGCGGCGATTGCGGGGAGACCGCCACCCGCCGCCCCCGTCGCGCACAGCTCGGCCAGGCGATGGGCCTTGCCGGGATCGCTGTGCACCAGTTCCTCCGCCATGTCGAGCAGCCGACCGAGTCCTTCGGTGTCCAGCAAGTTCGCCGCGCGCAACACGGCGGCACCCTCTTCGGCGGGCACCGATCCGGACAGCAACCCCTCTACGGGGCCGGGGAGGATCAGGCCTCCGGCACCGGACGTCACGCGTTAGAGGCTCACGTCTACGGGGGATATCGATACCTCCGTGCCCTCCGTGCCGAGCACGAGTTCGTATCGGCCAGGCTCGACGCGCCTGAATGCGAAGCTCCCCAGTTCGTCCGTGACGGTCAGGGCCAGCTCCTCTCCGTCACGCAGTAGCTGGACGACCAGGATCTCCTGCTCCCCGTCCTCGTGGGGGAAGGCCTGACCGTCTATGTCTAGGTCGCTGTCCGCGTCGCGCGCCATGAAGTTGAGGGCGAGGTCGAACACCTCGGCCTGGTAGATGAGCTGCCGACGTGCCTGCTGGCCGCCGACGGCCCTTAGCCCAGCGGCGGGTTGCAGGTTGCTGTCGAAGGTCAGCCCGGCGAGCATGCGCCTGAAGAGACCCGGTGCCGGCCGGCCTCTCGTATGGTCCTCGAAGGTCGCCACCAGCGTGTCCTCCAGCCAGGGGGGTGGTGACTCCACGATGGCGCTCTCGGTCGCTTCGAAGAACTTGCGCAGCCAGGCCACATCGGCGAGCGTATCGCCGTCGGCTGCGGCGACGGCCTCCTCGACCGACCTGGCCTCGTCCGCGGGAAGGCGGCCCTCCAGCCAGTCGGCCAGCAGACCGAAACCTATCTGTCTATCGTCTCGTGGCACCTTACCTCTCGAGCGGGGGAGGTCGCTTGCCGGCCCCTTGTCTAACAAATGCCCCGTACACGGCAATCGAATACACGGGACCACGACTTGCCCGTTTTCTGGTCTCTGGGCTACTCATCGATCACCCGTCTCAAGCGATCCAGGCAACGTATCCTCGTTGGGCCAACGCTCCCCACGGCCATGCCCAGCCGCTCGGCGACCTCGGCGTAGGAGGGCTGCGTGGGATCGAGGTAGAGCGCGAACAGGAGGTCTCTGCAGGACCGCCCGATCAGGGACAGCCCCTGGCCCAGCCACTCGCCGAGTTCCCAACTCTCGATAGGGTTCGTGCCGCCGCCCATGATGTTCTCGTCTAACACCGCGTGCCTGCCGATACCCTGGCGGCGGTTGCGTTCGAGAAGGCGCCAGGTGTGCCGGCGGGCCACCGTCGTGAGCCACCCGCCAAGCCTGCTGTCCTCTGGCAACTTGTCCATGCTCTGCACCAGGATGGTAAACGTGAGCTGCGTGACGTCGGCTGCGTCCTCCGCCGAGAGCCCGTATTTTCTGGGTACGGAGAATACTAGCCTCTCGTACTTCTTCAGGAGCGTTCGCCAGGCCTCCACCCGGCCATCGCGGCAGGCCCGGATCAGGTCGCGGTCGGATTCGCCCCCTGCTCCCCTCTCTTCGGGAAAGTTGATCTAGACCCCCGGTCCGCCGCTGGTTACAGGCCGACCAGGGAGGTACAGTGCGGTCCTTCGATCCCCCTGAGGCTGGCGTCAACGTCGGCGTGGCCGGAGCCCAGCATGCCCGTGTACTTCAGCTCGTTCTTCTGGTTCACGCACCGGGCGCCGGATCGTATCCTGTCCTCGACACCCCCGGGTACGAGCGGGCCGTCCGCGCTCTGAATCAGCGCCGCCTCCCCCGCCACGAAGGGCGAGGCCATCGATGTGCCGCTCCAGTACGCGTACCTGCTCACCGGGTAGGTACTCAAGATCTGCTCACCCGGCGCGACGATGTCGACCCACTTTCCCCAGTTGGCGAAGTCGGACTTCCTCTCCGCGGCGTCGACCGAGGTTACCGCGAGCAAGCCGTCGGTCTCCCTGGCGACTGACAGAGGCGGAGGACCGTTGGACGCCGGGTACTGGGGTTGCAACGAGCCGTGGTTGCCGGCGGCGGCGACCACGACGACGCCGCTACCGATAGCAGCATCGACCTTGTCCCGGAGAAGCCTGGACCAGCTCGGCGTGCCCAGGGACAGGTTGATCACATCAGCCCCGTTAGCCTCGGCGTAGGCTATTGCCTCGGCGATGTGGAAGGTGGTGCCGTAGCCCGCCCTATCCAGCACCCGAAGCGGCATGATCTCGGCCCGTGGGGCCACCAGATCGACGATTCCGGCCACGTGCGTGCCGTGCCCGACCACCTCCTGCGCGCGTCGTTCCTTGTTCTTGGAGAGCGTCGGCTCCGAAGGATCTGTGTCGTCGTCTACGAAATCGTAGCGTGGAACGCCGGCGAAGTTTGCCTTGAGCGCGGGATGTGTCAGTTGAGCGCCGGTGTCGAGCACAGCGACCCTCGTACCCGCCCCTTGGGTGATCTTTCGGGCTGCCG
>DASUPX010000298.1:0-10362 GCA_036280905.1 Rubrobacter sp.
CATCCCTGTCACCCTTTATGTTCTCCACCTCGGGAAACAGGTCGGGACCGCTGATCCCCCGGTTGAATAGCGTAACCTCGTGGCCCTCCCGGAGCGCCGCCTCGACGAGGTACCGCCCTAGAAACCGCGTGCCGCCCAGGATCAACAGGTCCATCAATGCCTCCAGGTGGCCGGGGCGGGGATCTCTCCCCGCCCCGGTCTCAGCTAGTTTCCAGCCGTCGGGATCCGCTGTTCCGGACGGTCGACCACCCTGTCGATAACACCGTATTCGACCGCCTCCTGAGAGCTGAGTATGTAGTCGCGGTCGGTGTCGCGATCTATCTTCTCGTAGTCCTGCCCGGTGCGCTCTGCCAGGATCTCGTTCACGCGCCGCTTCTGGTTCATGATCTCCCGCGCGTGGATCTCCACGTCGGAGGCCTGTCCGCCGAGTCCCTGAATATTTGGCTGGTGTATCAGGATGCGCGTGTTGGGCAACGCGCTCCTCTTGCCCTTTGCCCCCGCCGCGAGCAGGAACGCCCCGGCCGATGCGGCCATGCCCAGCGCCGTCGTTGCCACGTCGGCGCTGACGAACTGCATGGTGTCGTACATCGCCAGCATGGCCGAGCCACTACCACCGGGCGAGTTTATGTACAGATGAATGTCCTGTTCAGGGTCCTCCGCGTCCAGATGCAGTAGCTGAGCCATGATGACGTTTGCGACCTGATCATCGACCGGCGTGCCGAGAAAGACGATCCTGTCCTTCAACAGCCGCGAGTAGATGTCCATCGTCCGCTCCCCCCGCGGACTCTGCTCCGTCACATAAGGAACGACCAACCTGGGATCCGAACTCATCCCGTAACTCCCTCCGTCTTGGCCAACACGCTATACTCTCCATAACGTAACATTGTTGTAGGACTTGTGCAAGTTTTTTGCAGTGTTTTAGGGAGTGAGTGATGGATCTTCCGCGTTTGCGTCGCATCCGGCAGGGGGCTGTGATGAGCCAGGAGGAGTTGGCTGAGAGGAGTGGTGTGGCGCGCGACACCATCTCCAAACTCGAGACGGGTAGGAGGGGGGCTTACCCTTCAACCATACGCAAGCTCGCAGCCGGCCTCGAAGTGCAACCGCAGCTACTAATGGGCGGCGTCGAGTACCTGGACGAATCGGTCGAAGGCGAGCCCGTGGAGAACGAGCCCCATGAGAAGCCTGGGCGTGACAGGAAGGTCGGGTTCTAGGGCGGCTCTTCGTGCAGAATGGAGGAGGCATCAGGCTACAGGTTTCGGGCTTCAGCAAAATCGCCTGGAGCCTGATGCCTCTTTTCGAGAACCGCCCCACAAGCGCGATGCGTTCGGGGGTTCAGCACATAGGCTATATGCGGGTCCCGTCCGGGCGCTGCCTTGACCGGTATGCGGGCGTCTGGTAGCTTGCGCTGGTGATGAACGAGTCGCGACAGATCTCAAAGGGCCCGAAGAGCGGGAAGGTTTTCTCCCGGTAGGAGGAGTTCGTCCGCTCCAAGTAGGGTTTTCGTTATTTACCCGGCAGGCCGTGGGCGCTCCTCTTGCGCCCGCGGCCTTCTTTTTAGCGAACCTGGAGACCCACCGTGGGGTATCCCCGGCTTTCCCGCCGTGGGAACCTCCGGGCCTGGGGGTTTCTGGACCCTCGCGAACCGGGCCGCGCGGACCATCAGCCCGCGGCCTGCCCCTTTCCAGGTCCCCCATGTGGGGGAGCAAGGGGAAAACGCATGCCCAGAAGGAGACTGGACCGGAAAAGGGTGCCCGTGCCCGACGAACAGGCGTCCGCCAGATATCTACTCGAGTTGCCAGGAGACCGCCTCTACCGCGAGCCACAGGCCTTTCCGAAGATCGACCCTGTCTCGTTGTTCGGCAACGGGAAGCCCATGAAGCTGGAGGTCGGCTGCGGGGACGGGCGGTTTCTGTGCTCGTTGGCTAAGGAGAACCGCGAGACCAACTTCGTCGGCGTGGAGGTGAAGCAGAAGTCCGTGTACGAGGCGGTCGCAAGGGCAGCCTCATACGGCCTGAAGAACATCCTCTTCCTCAGGGCCAACTTCCAGCTCCTCTACCCGCTCCTGATACCTGGCTCGCTACGCGCCGTCTACCTCCATTTTCCAGACCCGAACACGCGCCCGAAGTTCCGCGGGCGGCGTATCTTCAGCCGGCGCTTCCTGGACGAGATACACGCGGCCACGGCCCCGGACGGAAGGATCAGCGTGATGACCGACCACCAGGGCACCTTCATGGAGATGCTGGAGCTGGCAGAGAGCGACAAGCCCTGGGAGAAAGCTCACGCCGAGCGCTACCTGGTGGGCTTCGGGGCCGAGAGGCGTTCGAGGTACCAGCGCATCTGGGAGGGCCACGGCCTACCCACGCTGCGCTTCGAGCTCGTCAAAGGCGGGACCGAGATGCGCTGGTAGCCACCAGTCAAAAAGCTGATCGCTCTAATTGGCCACGGCAGGCAGGCTCGCTTCTCCCTCCAGGGCGGCCCGACGCTCGCGTCCGAAGGCGTCGGCGGCGATCATGGCGTCGACGAGCATTGCGGGCTGGATCTCGATGGGCATGTTGTGGATGGTCTCGCCCTCCGCGCACGCCGCCTCGGCGACGCCCTCGAGGTCCTCGCGGCTCGCGTTCTCCACGCCAATGTCTTCGAGGGAGACAGGGAGGCCGACCTTCAGGCAGAAGTCGACGACCTCCTCCAGCACTTCGGCCGGACGCTCCTCGAGAACGAGCATGGTGATCAGGCCGAAGGCCACCTTCTCGCCGTGCCAGTAGTCGTGGGTGCCCTCGAGGGCGGTGAGCCCGTTGTGGACGGAGTGCGCAGCCCCCAGCCCCCCCGACTCGAAGCCGAGGCCCGAGAGCAGGGTGTTCGCCTCCACCACCTTCTCGACCGCCGGCGTTACGGCCCCCTGCTCCACGGCGAGCCTGGCCGCGAGGCCGTGCTCCAGCAGGGTGTCGTAGCACAGCCGGGCGATAGCGAGGGCCGCCTGCGTTGGCGCGCCCCCTGCCATGGTCTCCTTGCGCGTTCGTGATGAGGCATCCGCCTCGAAGTACGTGCTCAACCCGTCTCCTATCCCGGCCACCAGGAATCGCACGGGGGCACCGACTATAACGCTCGTGTCGACGATCACGGCGTCAGGGTTGCGCCCGAAGAAGCGGTACTCGTGGAACTCGCCCTCCTCGGTGTAGACGACCGCCACCGCGCTGGTGGGGGCGTCGGTCGAGGCGATGGTCGGCACGATAACGAGCGGGAGCCCCGCCGGATGGGCCACGGACTTTGCCGTGTCCATGGTCTTGCCGCCCCCGATACCCACGATGGCGTCGGCACCGGCGTCCGAGGCGGCCTCCGCCACCCGGTCTATCTCCTCTGGGGAACACTCTCCCCCGAACTCGACCCGCGTCGCCCCCGCCAGCCCTTCGAGGGCTCCGCCCATGATCTCCTCGACCACCGGATCGGCGAGCACCAGGGGCTTCTCCGAGCCCAACTGCTCCAGGACCTCGCCCAGCCTGCCGGTAGCACCCCTACCCTGGATGTACTTGCCCGGCGCCGCGAACACGGTCGCCATCGGACCATCGTTGGACTGCATCAGCTCGCCTCCTCAGCATAGCTTGCACTCTCTCTTACATTACAGAGCGCACGGTCCAGACGCAAACGAGGTCGCGTCGTTTTTCGTCCACCCCGACGCTCTGCACGGGATCACGTACTCCGGGGGCTCGATCGGCTTTCACCGTGTCTTGCGCCATGGCCCCAGGAGCACCATCTCCGGGGTTCTTCGCGCTGCCGCCTCCGGACTCTTCGGGCCGCGCCTCGTCGCGGCGGTCGTAGGCCCGCTCGACTATGTCCTGGGCGCCGTTGCGGGCGCCCCAGCCGAACGCTATCGACGCCGCAAGGGCCACCGACCTCACAACGATCAGGAACGTCGGCGCAGTCAATTGCACGGCTATCCCGAGCTGCGTGAGCGCCGCGATGTTGTTGGGTATGTGGACGATCAGCTGCGAAAGGACCGCCGAGACCTGTCGGATGCCCACCCAGGGCGTCGGTATCCATGACGATGGCTACGACGAAGACCAGCTTGCCCACTATGGAGAGCGGCGCCTGCTCTGTCGGTGCCCTGTCGAAGAAGTGCTTGACGCCCCCTGCTCCATCCAGCGCTCGGGGCCCACGGAGAGAAAGAGAGGAGACGGCACAGGGACGTATGAACAACGTTACCCTTCGAGGGTTGATCTTCAACGTGGATTCGTACGATCCGCGCACAGGATGGTCCGAAGCATGTAGAAGCCCGCCGAGCATCACCTGGACCGACTTACCCGTGTGCGAGAAAAGGCGGCGCCCCTCTAACGGCGCGGCCCCACTCCGTGGGCTCCGCGACCTCCGGCGCGTTGGCAATCACCGTTGGCACCATACGTGCGTTCTGTGCTATAGGGAGGTAGAGCGATGAGGAGGAGCACGCAATGGGTAGACGCCGAAGACGAAAGCGCCGCCTCGAAGGCCGCGCGAGGGGACGCGACGACGGGCCGGGGAGGTCCGTGGACGTGAGGGTGGAACGCGCCGGCAGGGGAAAGAGGAAGAAGTCGGCCAGGGTAACCAGGAGACGCCGCAGCAACGGGAACGTCTCCGAAGAGCGCTACGACCTCTAGAAGCAGACGGTGGCGTGCCGGCAAAATAGGCGAATCGCTGTAGAGTAGAGCCGAAACCGGCCCGTGCACCGGAGTGCACGAAGGTCTTTCTCTCGGACATCCGCGGGCACGGCGTTCGCGAGGTGCGCAAGATCGAGATGGATAGGGAGCTTGACGCCGCTTCGAAGATCGATCGCAGACCGTCTTTCGTGGGCGAGATGTTCGCCAACGGCGAGGAACAGGCCGGGGAGTTCCTTGAAGGCTTGCCCTGGAGCTTCAGTCGACAGTGCTGATGGTCGTCCCTCCCAGCGCTAATGCGTCCAGCCTTCCCAAATTACGCCGATTTGCAGGTCATTCTTTCCTGTACGGCTTGCCGATGGCGGCGGGGGCTATAGCGCGGCCGCCGAAGAAGGCGAGGGCGATTATGGTCAGGACATAGGGGAACATCTGGACGAACTCGATGGGGATGGTCTGTCCGCTGACCCTGTAGGTTATGGCCAGGGCGAAGCCGAAGAGCAGTGCGGCACCGGCCGCGCCGATAGGGTTCCAGCGACCGAAGATGAGGGCTGCGAGCGCGATAAAGCCGCGGCCGCCGGTCATGTTCTCGGTGAAGGCCGTGAGGAGGCCCATCGAGAGGTAGACCCCGCCGCACGCGGCAAGGAGGCCGGAGAGGGCGACGCCATAGTAGCGCATCCTCTGCACGTTGACGCCGGCCGTGTCCACGGCCTCGGGGGCCTCGCCTGTGGCCCTGAGCCTGAGGCCGAAGGTGGTGCGGAAGACGGTGAAGTAGACCACGGGCACCATGATGTACATCAGGTAGACGATCAGGCTCTGGTCGAAGAGGGCGGCGCCTATAACGGGGATGTCGGAGAGGAGAGGGATGGCGACGGACCCGAACCCGGTGACGCGCGGCGAGGTACCGCCGGCGCCGAAGATGGTGACCATCAGGAAGCCTGTGCCGCCGATGGCCAGCAGGTTGATGGCGGTGCCTGAGATGATCTGGTCGGCCTCGAAGGTGATGCACATGAGCGCGTGGATGAGGGCGAAGAGGAGCCCGGCCCCGAGGGCGGTGAGAAGACCAACGAGGGCGCTTCCCGTGAAGAAAGACCCGACTACCCCGGCGAAGGCCGCGATGAGCATGAGCCCTTCGAGGCCGATGTTGACGACCCCGCTCTTCTCGCTGAACAGCCCACCCAGGGCTGCAAAGATGAGCGGCGTGGCGTTGCGGATGGTCGACTGGAGGATGGAGCCTGTGGTGCCGAGGAGCTCTTCCACTACGAACCCAGCCCTTCCTCCAGCCTGGCGCCGGCCAGGGCGCGGGCCCTCTTGCCCACGATCAGCTCAACCAGCTTGGTGGCCGTGACGAGCAGCAGGATCACTGCGAGTAGCACCTCCGTGAGCTCCAGCGGCACCTCCGTGGCGAACTGCATTTCCTGGGCACCCGAGGTGAGGGCACCGAAGAGCAGGGCCCCCAGCACCACCCCAACCGGATGGTTGCGCCCGAGTAGCGCGACCCCGATGCCGTTGAAGCCCAGGTTGGAGACCCAGGGCACGTCCATGTTGCCGTAGACCCCGAGGATCTCCACGCCGCCCCCGAGACCAGCCAGCGAGCCGCCGATGGCCAGCGCCAGGACCGTGTTGAGCCCGAGCCGCATGCCCGCGTAGTTGGCGGCGCCCGGCGAGAGGCCGACCGCGCGCAGCTCGAAGCCGCGGCGCGTCCGCCACAGGAGCAAGTAGACCACCACGGCGGCGAGGATGGCGAGAAAGAAGCCGTAGTTCGCCCTACCCAAAGCCGCGCCGATCGTGGGAATGCGGGTGGCGAAATCTATCGTCTCCGTGCCGGGAATGGGCCCCTTTTGACGCAGCGGGTTATTTGCCAGGTAGTAAGCGAAGTAGATGCCCACGTAGTTCAGCATGATGGTGGTGATCACCTCGTGCGCCCCGAAGTATGCCTTGAGCACGCCGGGTATGGCGCCCCACAGAAAACCCGCGACCAGTGAGCCGGCGAGGACCAGGGGGATGGCGATGGGCCCGAGGGAGCCCAGCGAGACCCCGAGCCAGGCCGCGGCGATGGCCCCCATGAAGATCTGTCCCTCGCCACCGATGTTGAAGAGCCCGGCCCTGAAGGCCACGGCCACGGCTAGGCCCGTGAAGATGAGGGGCGTGGTGTACAGAAGCGTGCGGCCCAGCGCGAGCGGATCGCCGACCGCCCCTTCCACGAGGGAGGCGTAGGCGGCGATGGGGTTGTTGCCCGTCGCCAGGATGATGACGGCCCCTATGATGAAAGACAGGACGATGGCGATTACGGGGAATACCAGCGGGCCAAGCACACCGGTAACGATCCGTCCGAAGGCCGATCCCCCTCCTCCGTTCTGGCTCACGCGCTCTTCTCCCCGGTTGTATGCCCGGCCATGAGCAGGCCAAGGTCTTCGTCGGTCGCGTCGGGGCCCACCTCGCCGACGATCTCGCCCGCGTAGAGCACGATAATCCTGTCCGAGAGCGAGCGGACCTCCTCCAGCTCGAGCGAGATCAGGAGTATCGCCTTGCCCTCGGAGCGCTGCTCCAGGATCTGGCTGTGTATGAACTCAATGGCCCCCACGTCCACGCCGCGGGTGGGCTGGGACGCTATCAGGACCCCGGGGTCTCCTGAGAGCTCGCGCGCGAGGACGGCCTTCTGCTGGTTGCCTCCGGAGAGCGAGGCGGCCTTGGCGTCGGGGTCGGGGGGACGCACGTCGTAGGCCCTGAGCGACTCGGCCGCGCGGCGGCGCATGATCCCGGGGAATATGACGCCGAGGCGGGAGAAGGGCCGCTCGCCGTAGGTCTTGAGCGCGTTGTTCTCGTAGAGGGCGAAGTCCTGGACCAGCCCCTTGGTCGCCCTGTCCTCGGGAACGTAGGCGAGCCCGCGCTCCTGCAGGGCGTCGGCACCGAGTCGGGTAACATCCTCACCGTCCAGATACACCCGCCCGCCCTCGACGGGACGGGTGCCTGCCAGGGCCTCGGCAAGCTCCGTCTGGCCGTTGCCGTCCACGCCCGCGATCCCCAGGATCTCACCCCCTCGCACCTCCAGGCTCACGCCGTCTACGGCGACCTCGTCCGTGCCGGAATGCACGGTCAGGTTCTCGGCAAAGAGGCGTACATCCCCGTAAGAATGGCTCACTTTCTCTACCCGCAACAGCACGTCGCGGCCCACCATCATACGGGCCAGCTCCCTCTCGTTCGTCCTGGCGGCGTTCACCGTACCGATTACTTTGCCGTCGCGGATTATGGTGATCTCATCCCCCACGCCGATAAGCTCGCCCAGCTTGTGGGTTATGAAGATGATGGAGAGGCCGTCGGCGACCAGCTCCTCCAAGACGGCGAAGAGGTCCTCCGTCTCCTGCGGGGTCAAAACGGCCGTCGGCTCGTCGAGGATCAGGATGCGCACGTCCCTGTAGAGGGCCTTGAGGATCTCCACCCTCTGGCGTACTCCCACGGAGAGATCGGCCACACGTGCCCTCGGGTCGACCTTCAGGCCGTAGCGTTCCGAGAGCTCTTCCGTCGCCCTGATGGCTTCCTCCATGTTCAGGGAGACGCCTAAAGTGCCGCCGCGAGGTTCGGCACCGAGGACGATGTTCTCCGCCACGGTGAGCGGTGGGATCACGGTGAAGTGCTGGTGGACCATCCCGATACCGCGGGTGACGGCGTCTTTGGGATCGTGTATCTCCACCCGCTCGCCGTCGACGAAGATCTCACCCTCGTCGGGTTTGTAGAGGCCGTAGAGGATCTTCATCAGGGTCGACTTCCCCGCGCCGTTCTCGCCGAGGAGGCCGAGGATTTCACCCCGGTGCAAGATGAGCGAGATATCGTCGTTGGCCGTGACGGAGCCGAACCTTTTGGTGACGCCCCTCATCTCCAGGACGACGGGGGCGTCAACGGCAGCGTTCTCGGACATGGCTTCCTACTGCGGTGTGTCGGGGACCTTGATGTCGCCGGCGATGATGTCGTTGCGCGCCGTCTCGACCTCGTCCTTGACCTTCTGGGGAACGTCCTTGTCGAAGCGGCCGAACGGCGCCAGGCTGATGCCATTCTCCTTCAGGCCGCGGTCCACGGTCGTTCCCTTCGGCTCTTCGCCCTTGGAGACGTCGTCGATGGTCTGGTAGACGGAGTTGTCCACCCGCTTGACCACCGAGGTCAGGATGGGGTCCTTGGGGAACAGCTTGGCCTGGTCGAGGTCCACGCCGATGGCGAAGATCTTCTCCTGGCTGGCTGCCTCGAAGAGGCCCGCGCCCGTGTTGCCGGCGGCATGGTAGATGACGTCCGCGCCCTGGTCTATCTGCTGCAGGCTGATCTCCTTGCCCGTGGCGGGATCGTTGAACGCTTCCGGGTCGGCGCCGGCGTACTGGACGAGCACCTTGCAGTCGGGGCACACGGACTCCACGCCGGCCACGTAGCCGGCCTCGAACTTGCCGATCAGAGGCCCGGTCTGGCCGCCGAGGAAACCGACCACCTTGTCGTCGGGGTTGGTGTACTCGGTCTTCTCCTGGGTCATTAGCCCGGCGACTATCCCCGCCAGATAGCTGCCCTCCTGCTCCCTGAAGACGAGGTCCATGGTGTTCGGGGTGTCGACTACGGAGTCCACGATTGCGAACTGTGTGTCTGGGAACTGTTTGGAGACCTGGGTGAGGTCCTCGGTCATCAGGAAGCCAACAGCGATCACGGGATTAAACCCGTTCTCGGCTAGCTGGGTGAGGTTGTCTGTGTAGTCCGTGGGGGCCGTCGACTCCAGGTAATCTCCCTTTACCCCGAAGTCCTTCTCGGCCCGCTTGAGCCCGGCGTAGGCCGAGTCGTTGAAGCCGTCGTCGCCGAGGCCACCCACATCGAGCACGAGCCCAGGCCTGATGTCGGAGCTGCTCCCGCCTTCCCCCCCGCCGCCTCCGCCGGAGCCGCCGCAGCCCGCCGCAACCAGGGCCAACGTCAGGGCCACAACCATCACCATAAACCTGGTACCCAAGAGACCTCCTAGTTCCCGGCCGCGCACTCCCGGCCAACTCTTCGACTGCTAGTCCGGTAGACCGTATGCAGCATGATATAGAGTTACACATCGCAACGCCAGACAACGAGGCTCCAGGACGACCGCTACGCGGCCACCGCCACCAGCGCGTCCAGCCCGGGTGAGACCCTGACAACCTCTTCCCAGCTCTCCCCCGCGCCGCTGCCTCGCAGTATGGTTCCGTCTCCGAGACCAGCATACACCACACCCCGCGCCTCCGGGTCGGGGCTGAGCGCGTAGGGAAAGGCGTCCAGGCCCTCCAGCACGGCCTGCCACGGCTCGTCGCCCAGTTTGCGGTAGATGGCCGCGCCGGACGCGCCCCGCCCGTGCGCCCGGTACGGCCCGGAGGCGGCCGAGGCGTAGACGAGCGAGGGATTCTCCGCATCCACGGCCAGACCCCACACGTAATGGAGGTCCATCCCACCGTCGACCCTCTCCCAACCGTTCCCGTAATCCATGCTGCGGGCGAACCCGCCGCCCCCGGCCTCGTAGAACAACGCCGGAGCCTCCGCATGCGCGGCCAGGGAATGGCAGTCCGGCTGGGCGCCCGGCCTCTGATCCTGCCAGGTCTCGCCGCCGTCGGTGCTCCTCAGCACGCCGCCAAGCTCTATGCCGACCACGACGAGGTCGGGTTCACCGTACGACGGCGCGATCGCCCGCACGTGGGAGGTCCAGGGACGCGGCGGGAAGCTCCAGGTGGGCTGCGAGGGCAGCTTCCTCATCTCCTCC